>CAXNJD010000012.1:0-10494 GCA_964202545.1 Cypionkella sp. | reverse complement strand
GCCGCGCTGGCCGAGCAAGGTTTCCTTGTCGTGGCGCGGCCTGCATGATCGCGCTGCAAAACGCATCTGTCACCCTGCAAGAGCGCGAGATTATCGCGCCCCTCACGCTAAACTTGGCCGAAAATCGCATTGGCATCATCGGACGCAATGGGTCGGGCAAGACCACGCTTTTGCGCCTGATCGCAGGGCTGATCCCCGCCACGGGTGGCGCGGTGCAGGTGCATGGCCAAAACCCCGATGATCGGCGCGCCATGCTGGGGGCCGTGGGGATTGTGTTTCAAAACCCCGATGCGCAAATCCTGTTTCCCACAGTGGCCGAAGAAATCGCCTTTGGCCTGCACCAGATGGGGCAAACGGCGCACCGCGCGCGGGATGCCGCGCTTGCCCTGCTTACGCGCGAGGGGCGCGCCCATTGGGCAGCTGCCCCAACGCATACCCTTTCGGGTGGGCAGCGCCACTACCTGTGTCTGATGTCGGTACTGGCGATGGCCCCCAAAACCATTTTGCTGGACGAACCCTTTGCGGGGCTGGATATGCCCACTCAAATCCGCCTTGCGCGCCGTCTTGCCGCCCTGCCCCAACAAATCATCACCATCAGCCATGACCCTGCCAGCGTTGCGGGCGCAGACCGCGTGATCTGGCTAGAGGGCGGGCACGTGCAGGCCGATGGGCCGCCTGCCGCTGTGCTGCACGCCTTTACCGCCGCCATGCAAGACAGGGGGGCGGTGGATGCTGACACTGACCTATCCTAGCAAAACTTGGGCGCACCCCTTGCCTGCGGGGGGCAAACTGGCCGCCCTTGCGCTGGCTACAATGGGGCTGTTTGCGCTGCACGAGCCTGCACATTTGGCGCTTGCCGCGCTGGGCACGTCAGGGCTGATTGCCAGCGGCGGGGGTGGATTTGCCCTTGCCTCGCTACGCCCGCTTTGGATGCTTTGGCCCTTTGTGGCCATTGTCGCGGCGTGGCATTTGTGGCTGCGTGACCCTGCAGGCACTGCAATTATTCTTCGAATGATTACAGCCGTAGGACTGGCCAATTTCGTGACCATGACCACAAAACTAACCGATATGATCGCGGTGATCGAATGGCTTTTGCGCCCCGTTGCGCGGGTAATCCCCGCCCCCCGCATCGCATTGGCCATTGCACTAACCATTCGTTTTATTCCCGTCATGCTACAGCGGGCGGGTGATTTGGCGCTGGCATGGCGCGCGCGCAGTCCTAACCGCCCGCGCTGGCGCATTCTGCCCGCTTTGACCTTATCCACGCTGGACGATGCCGCCCGCGTGGCTGAAGCCTTGCGCGCGCGGGGCGGCGTGGATTAGGGGGCTGCGTTGACTAGAAGGCAGGGTTTGACTGCGCGCGGGATGGACTAGGACAATCCACGCCGCTAGACAGGCCCGTATTATAGGAGCCGCCCATGGAAAAATCCGTCACCCAAATCGCCCTTTTTGCTGCGCTGATCGCAATTTTGGGACTGATCCCTAAAATTGATCTGATTTCTGGTGTGCCGATCACGGCGCAGTCCTTGGGCGTGATGCTGTGCGGCACTGTGCTGGGGGCCAAGCGGGGGGCGCTGGCGGTTGTGCTGTTTTTGGTGCTGGTGGCCGCTGGCCTGCCCTTGCTATCTGGGGGGCGCGGCGGGCTAGGCGTGTTTGCCGCGCCTTCGGTCGGGTATCTGATTGGCTTTCCAATTGCGGCCTTTGTCGCGGGCTGGGTCGTGCAAACATGGCGCGCGGGCGTGGGCATTGCCGCCTTTGCTGGCGCTGCGATTGGCGGCGTTTTGGTGTTGAACATCATCGGAGTTATCGGAATGTCGGTGATGCTGAACAAAACCCTGTTTGAGGCGGCACTGCTGGCGGCGCCGTTTTTGTTGGGTGACAGCATCAAATCGGTTTTGGCGGGGCTTATCACGCAGTCCATCGCAAGAATGCGCCCCGATGCCCTGCTGTCGCGCGGATAATTTTTGCGACTCTTGCAAAAAACTTATGCGCGTTAACTACAAGTTTACAATCTGGCCTTAACCATGACCCTATCCAAAGGGGTAGACACCCATACCCACTTGGATCACGCTGCTTGCAACACGTGAAGACCACCCACCCCAAGCACCTCGCTGGCAAAGCTGGCGAGGTGTCCTTATTTCAGCCCAGCACGGCCCCTGGGTTCATAATGCCAAAGGGGTCTAATGCGGATTTGATCGCGCGCATTGCTGCGATTTTGGCAGGGTCACCGTAGCGGGTCAGATCATCGGTTTTCAGCCGCCCCAGCCCATGCTCGGCCGAAACAGACCCGCCCATCTCATGCACAATATCGTGCACTAAAGTCTTGATTGCATTTCGTTTTTCGGCGTAATCGGCGGCCTTGCGCCCGGCTGTTGGAAAGACGTTGTAATGCAAGTTTCCATCCCCCACATGGCCAAAACAGTTGATGCGCACATCTCCCGTTGCATGCACCTCGCGCGTTGCGCGCGCGATGAATTCGGGGATGGCCGAAAGCGGCACCGAAATATCGTGGCTGGATATCGCGCCGATGCGGCGGTTCGCCTCGGGAATTGATTCGCGGATGCGCCACATCGCGGCGCGCTGCGATTCGCTGGCTGCGATGATGCCATCTTCGGTTAACCCTGCGCCGAGTGCTGCGGCAAAAAGGGATTCTAACTGCGCCGCCGCATCGCCAAGGCCCAAAGGCAGGCCAATTTCCACCAAAACCAGCCAGCCCTGCGGCGCGGCTAGGGGCACGGCCACATCGGGCATGGTTTCGGCCAAAAAGTCTAACCCCTGCTGACCGATCAGTTCAAAGGCAGAAATCATCCCCGAAAGCCGCCCCTCGGCCAGCGCCAAAAGGTCCAGCGCGGCTGTGGGCGATGGCACAGTTAGCAAGGCAGTGGCGGTGGACGCAGGCGCAGGAAAAAGGCGCAGCGCGGCAGCGGTGATAATGCCAAGTGTGCCTTCCGACCCAATCAGCAAATGGCGCAGGTCATAGCCTGTGTTGTCTTTGCGCAGGCGTTTTAGGCCATGCAGCACCGATCCATCAGGCAAAACCGCCTCGATCCCCAAAACCAAATCGCGGGCATTGCCATATCGCAAAACCGCAGTCCCGCCCGCGTTGGTGGCAAGGTTGCCGCCAATGCGGCAAGACCCTTCCGACGCCAGCGACAGCGGAAAAATCCGCTCCATATCAGTGGCGTGACGCTGCACATCCGCCAAGATCATGCCCGCATCAACCACCACACAATTTTCAAACGGATAGCGTGCGCGCAAACCTGTCATCCGCTCTAGCGAGATCAGCAGCGGCGCAGGCCCCGCCCCTGGTGGCATAATCTGCCCGCCCACCAGCCCCGTGCCCCCTGCCCAGGGCACAATGCCCACGCGCGCGCGCGCGCAGGCGCGGACAATCTGCGCAACCTCATCCGTATTCGCAGGCCGCGCCACAGCCCCCGCCATGCCGTGCCAGCGCCCGCGCGGCTCGGCCAAATCGCGCGGCTCGGCCTGCCGCAGCGTGCCTTGCGGCAAAATGCTGGACAGGTATTCGATAAAATCGGCATCGGCAGAGTTTAGCATGTGTCCTCAGGCGGGAATGGTCGCGGCAAGTGCGGCAATCGCGCAAACAGAGGTAAAATTGCGCGCGGTTACGTCAACTGATTTCATTTGGCTTAGCTTTTCCGCCAATGCTGATCGGCCAATGCCAGATGGCGCGTGCAGATACGCCGCACGGGGGGTAAACGTGATGCTTTCATCGCGCGCGGCAAGGGCGGTCAACTGCGCTGCCTGATCGGGCGCAACTGGCGCGGAAAGGAAATACAGATGCACCAGCGCGCCGTTTGCTGCGCCATGGGTTTGGTATGGGTTGGCGGCGAGTATCGCAGCAAAATCTGCCAAAGAATAAAAGAAAAGTCGCGGCGCAAACCCAAAGCGCAGCTTCATACCTGCGCTGATCGCAGCATGCATATCCGCAGCCCCGCCCGCAAACACCACATTGCCGCTTTGGATATGGGTTTGAACATGGGTTAACCCCAGTTCGGTCAGATACTGGCGAAACTCGGGCATCGGCAAGCGGTTCGCCCCACCCACATTCACGCCGCGCAGTAGTAGAATTCTGATATCGTTCATTAATTTACCTCAAGGGGCTGCCCCCAAGCGCGCCGTTGCAGGGGATTACCCCACATCCGTGCGCCCGCGCCGATCGCCCCGAAGATTTGCGTATAACACATGGTTGCGCCAGCGCCCGTCAATTTGCAAATAAGATTGCGCGACACCCTCATATTTAAACCCACACTGTTCCAGCACCCCGCGCGAGGCCGCATTTTCGGGCAAACAGGCACTTTCCAGCCGCGAAAGGTCTAGCTTGGTAAAGGCAAAATGGCAAAGAACCTGCACAGATTCGCGCATATAGCCTTGGCGCGCATGGCGCGCGCCGATCCAATAGCCGATAGTCCCCGCTTGGGCAGGGCCACGGCGGATATTGTCCAGCGTTATCGCGCCAAGCAGCGCGTTATCGACGCGGCGAAAGATAAACAGCGGGACGGCAGTTCCCTGCGCCTCGGCCTTGGCGGCCCATGCCACGCGGGCGGTAAAGGCGCGGCGGGAAAGGTGATCGTCGCTCCATGTCGGCTCCCACGGGGTAAGGTGGGCGGTTGAGGCCAGCCGTTCTTGCGTCCAGTTTCGAAAATCACTGTGCTGCGGCAGGCGCAGCACCAGCCTTTCGGTGTTCAAAATAGGGCGGCGGCGAAACATTACGCCGCCAAGCGTGCGCGCATAGCATCCAAATCTGGGGCCTTTGACACGGGGCCATACAGGGCAAGCGCCTGATCCGCCGTTGTCACCTCGCCCGCATAGCGGCGCAAATCATCAAGGCTGACGCCATCAATTTTGGCAACAGATTCGTCAATATCAGGCACACGGCCATAAATTGCCAAAAGGCGCGCAATACGCTCGGCGCGCGACGATGGGCTTTCCAGCCCCATCAGCATCCCAGCCTTAATTTGCGCACGTGCGCGCGACACTTCGGCGGCCGTGATATCATCGGCCGCGCGTTTCATCTCATCGGCGCAAAGGTTCATCAAATCGCCAATATCTGCCGCTGACGTGCCTGCATAAAGCGTGATCTGGCCCGCGTCTTCATAGGCCCCAGATTGGGTAAAGATCGAATAGCACAGACCCCGCTCTTCGCGGATTTTTTGGAACAGGCGCGAAGACATGCCCCCGCCCATCACGGTGGCATAGATCTGCGCGGTATGCACATCGGGGTGCCGATAACTGGGCGCATCAAAAGCCATAGCGAAATGCACTTGTTCCAGCTTTTTCACTTCGCGCCGCGTTGCGCCTGTGAATGTCGCGGGTTGAAACTTGGCCGCTGGAATGGCGGGCAAATGGCCGAATAGGGCTGTCGCCTGCGCAACAATCTCATCATGATCTACTGCGCCTGCAGCAGACAAGATCATCTGCGCGGGGCCATAATGGGCTTTGATAAACCCCTGCAAATCATCGCGGCTGAAATTGGACACCCGTTCTTCTGGCCCCAAAATCGTGCGGCCAAAGGATTGGTCAGGATAAGACACTTCTTGCAGCCAATCGAAAATGATATCGTCGGGCGTATCCAGCGACTGGCCGATTTCCTGCAAAATCACGCCGCGCTCGACTTCGATTTCCGCAGGGGCAAAGGCAGGGTTCAGCACGATATCGCCAATCACATCCAGAGCCAATTCGACATCCGCCTGCAACACGCGGGCAAAATAGGCCGTCATCTCGCGCGAGGTATAGGCGTTGATATAACCGCCAACATCTTCAATTTCTTCGGCAATTTGCAGGCTCGTGCGGCGGGTGGTGCCCTTGAAAGCCATATGTTCCAGAAAATGCGCGATGCCGTTTTGCGATGCCGTTTCGTGCCGCCCGCCCGCCATCACCCAAACTCCAACCGAGGCAGATTTCAGCCCTGGCATGGTTTCGGTTACAATGCGAAAGCCATTGGGCAGGGTTGTCAGGCGCGTGGCGTTCGGGGCGATCAACGGGCGATCCTTTCACGGATAAGCGATTGTAATGCGGCCAAATCATTTGGCACACGGGTCATGCGTTCGGGGCGATCAAACAGATCTGCCATGCGGGGGGGGAGTGCTGGGCGCGTGCCAATCGCACGCTCGACTGCATCTGGAAATTTGGCGGGATGCGCAGTGGCCAGCGTTATCATCGGCACGCTTGACAGATGATCCATCGCCACATGCACCCCCACGGCGGAATGGGGGCACAGCACCTCGCCCGTTTGGGCAAAGGTGGCTTGAATCGTGGCCAAAGTCTGATCTTCGCTGCACGCGCCCGAGGCAAAGGCATCCCGCAAACGCCCAAGCGCGCCTTGCGAAATGGTAAAGCCGCCATTGGTTTTCAGATCATCCATCAGCGCTGCAATCGCAGCCCCATCGCCGCCATAGGCATAGAACAGCGCGCGTTCAAAATTGGACGAGGCTTGAATATCCATCGACGGGCTGATCGACGGGCGCACGCCTGTGCCATGATAGCCGCCCGACTTTATCGCGCGATCCAGAATGTCGTTTTGGTTGGTGGCGATGACCAGCTTTTCAATCGGCAGACCCATTTGGCGGGCAATATAGCCCGCAAAAATATCGCCGAAATTGCCAGTAGGCACGGTAAAGGACACGGGCCGATGCGGCGCGCCTAGGGCGACTGCGGCATAGAAATAATATACCACTTGCGCCAACACCCGCGCCCAGTTAATGCTGTTGACCCCCGCCAGATGCACCCCATCGCGAAAGGCGAAATCGTTGAACATGTCTTTTACGCGGGCCTGAGCGTCATCAAAATCGCCGTCGATGGCAAAGGCGTGAACGTTTGCCTCGGATGGGGTGGTCATTTGGCGGCGCTGCACATCGGATACGCGGCCATGCGGATACAGAATAAACAAATCCACATTGGCCAGCCCGCGAAACGCCTCCATCGCAGCAGACCCCGTATCACCCGAGGTTGCCCCCACAATGGTGATCCGCTGGCCCGATTTGGTCAGCGATGCCTGCATCATTTGGCCAATCAGCTGCATGGCGAAATCTTTAAACGCCAGCGTGGGGCCGTGGAACAATTCCAGCAGGAAATGGTTCGCGCCCAGTTGCACCATTGGCGCGCGTGCGGCGTGGCCAAAGCCTTGATAAGCGGCTGCGATCAACCCGCGAAATTCGGCGTCGGTAAATGTATCGCCCAAATAGGGGCGCATCACGGCAAAGGCGGTTTGCTCATAACTTGCGCCTGCCAATGCAGCGATTTGGGCAGGGTCAAACTGCGGGATCGTTTCGGGCAGATAAAGCCCCCCATCACGGGCAAGCCCCGTCATCATCGCCTGTTCAAAGGTCAAAATCGGGGCAGCCCCCCGCGTAGAAATATAGCGCATTATGCCCGCCCCTTAGTTGCGCCGATGCGTATACGCCAGATCAGCGCCACTGTCATCACCGCCCAAGTGGCCGCTAGTAAGAACCATGTAATGGCATAGCCCCAATGATCGTTGGGAATAGTGCTGGCATCAACAGGGCGCGGAATAATCCCGTCCCCCGTATCCGCACGCGCCACAATCAGCAGGGGTTCGGTGCCCAGCTCTGCTGACATGCCAGCCACATCGCGGGCAAACCATAGGCCAGTTTTGGCATCGGGCGGGGGTGTGTAGGGGGTGGTTTCATCAGGCCAATGCAAGTTGCCGTCAATTTTGGCATCGGTCACAGTCAAGACTTTTGCCTTATCCTGATCGGCCAGAAAACCGCGATCGACCATAATGCGGCGGCCCTCGTTGGTTTGCAGCACAGCAATCACCTGCACGCCGCCGCCCACATCCGCCATGCCCGAAATGACAAACAGCCGCTCGCCCGTAAAGCGGCCGTGTGCCAATACGGGGCGGTATTTGTCATCGGCTGGGTTTGGCGCAGTGGGCAGGGCCTGCGCCGCGCCTACCAGCCGTGCATTGATATCGGCCAAAATTTCGGCCTTCCAATGCATCCGCTGCACCTGCCAAATGCCCAGCGACAGCAGCACGCCAATGCCGACTAGCCCCAATAGAATCGGAAATATATATCGGCGCATGGATTGGCCCCAAAATAAAAACGCGGGCCAGTTCTGGCCCGCGCCTGAAAGAGTGCAAAGGTCTTATTGGCCCCAGACGTAAACGGCAGCGAACAAGAACAGCCAGACTACGTCCACAAAATGCCAATACCAAGCGGCAGCTTCAAACCCGACATGGCGTTCTGGCGTGAAATCGCCCCGAATGGCGCGGATTAAGCAGACAGTCAAAAAGATCGTCCCGATCAGCACATGAAAGCCGTGAAAGCCCGTAGCCATGTAGAAGTTGGCAAAGAAGATCTCGCCGCTAAATGTCCAGCCTTCGGCGTACAAATGGGCGTATTCATAGGCTTGCAAACCTGTAAATGTGACACCCAAGACGATGGCAATGGCAAGGCCGTTGATCAGATCTTTGCGGTTATTTCCGTGCACCAAGGCGTGGTGCGCCCAAGTCACCGCGCAGCCCGACAGCAGCAGGATCAGCGTATTCATCAAAGGCAAGTGCCACGCATCGACCACATACATCTCGGGCTTGATATAGGTCGTGCCCTCATAGGTTTCCATCGGATACATCGCGTGCTTAAAGAACGACCAGAACCATGCGGCAAAGAACATCACTTCAGACATGATGAACATGATCACGCCATAGCGCAGGCCGATGCGTACCACTGGCGTATGATCCCCCACGCGCGACTCTGCTACCACTTCGGCCCACCATGCGTACATGGTGTAAAGCACGCCAGAAAAGCCGATCAGCCCCATCCACGGCCCGTTATCGTGCATCCACAGCACCGCGCCAAACAGCATGACAAATGCCGAGACCGCGCCAAAGAACGGCCAGATCGAGGGGGGCAGAATGTGGTAATCGTGGTTCTTGGCGTTGGCCATGGTCGTCTCCCTTTGGTCTTAGTTTAGGGTTTTTGTGGGCGCGGGTGTGGCGGGGGCATAAAGCGCCGCCTGCTCGTCTGTCAGCGGGGTTTGGTGGAACGTATAAGATAGCGTGATTTCTTTGATCTGGCTTGCCTCTTCGTGGTCGACAATCGCAGGATCAACAAAGAAAGACACGGGCATCACAATCCGCTCGCCCGGTTGCAAAATTTGCTCGGTAAAGCAGAAACACTGAATTTTGATGAAATACAGGCCAGCTTGATCTGGCATCACGTTATAGCTTGCTGTGCCTGCCACGGGCTTGTCGGTGGGGTTGTACGCTTCGTAAAAGGCAAGGCCATTTTCACCAATGCGCAGGGTCATCTCCACCTGTTGGGCCTTAAACTCCCAAGGCATTCCCGCCTCCCGCGAGGCGTCAAAGCGCACTTTGATGGTTTCGTCCAAAATCACGTCAGAGGGCGTTTCGGCAACGCCAGTCGTGCCGCCAAAGCCCGTCACGCGGCAGAACCAATCGTAAAACGGCACGGCGGCAAAGCTGAGCGACAGCATCAACGCTGCCACCAATGCCAAAACGGCTGCAGTCTTTTTGGGGTTGTTTTGAGTATCGTTCACGGTGTCACCTTCGCATTTGGATCGGCCTCAATCGGCTGGGTCGACCCTAAACCGCCAGGCGCATCCATTGCATGAGGCGACATGCCGCGCGTCACTTTGACCACTGTCAGCGCCATCACCAAAACAACAAAGCTGACCAGCAAAATTCCAACACCAAGGTTGCGGCCAAATCGGCGGTTGTGGATTTCATGTTCTACTTGCAGGCCCATGATTTACCACCCCAATCCAAAAGTCATATCCGCCGCGCGCAGGGCCGCATCGGCCAAAAGGGCGGCGAAATGGGCGAAAAGATAAATCAGAGAAAAGCGGAAGAATGCTTTTTCGACCTTATACTTATCAGCCTCGGCAACCGCCTCTGCGCGCCGCCAAATGCGGTAGGCGCCGCGCAAAAATTCTGCATTCAGCAGCACGGCCACGGCCAAATAGACTGCCCCCCCAATCGAGGTAAATCCCAGCCACAGCGCGAACGGCACCAGCAAAACGGTGTAGACCAAAATATGCAGCCGCGTCGATTTGCGCCCGTGCGTTACAGTCAACATTGGAACGCCCGCGGTGTGGTAATCTTCTTTCATGAACAGCGCCAGCGCCCAGAAATGCGGCGGAGTCCACATGAAGATCAGCATGAACATCAGCGCCGCCTCAACCGAAACACTGCCCGTGGCCGCAACCCAGCCCACCATGGGCGGAAAGGCCCCCGCCGCGCCGCCGATCACGATGTTCTGCGGCGTCAGGCGCTTTAGCCACATCGTGTAGACCACGGCATAAAAGAAAATCGTAAAGGCCAGCAGGGCTGCGGCCACAGCATTGGTCGCCAGCCACAGCATCACCACCGAAATACCCGACAAAGCCGCGCCAAGGCCCAACGCCTCGCCACCCTGAATCCGGCCCGATGGCACGGGGCGGTTCATCGTGCGGCGCATTTTCGCGTCAATATCCGCGTCCCACCACATG
>CAXNJD010000011.1:0-10496 GCA_964202545.1 Cypionkella sp. | reverse complement strand
CCAACGCCTTAGACACCGCTGATAACCATGTCATCGTCAAACAAGGCGTCAAAGAAATTGCCCATGCTCAGGGCAAATCTGTGACCTTTATGGCGAAATATGATCACCGCAAGGCGGGGTCATCTTCGCATATCCACCAATCTTTATGGTCGCTGGATGGCAAAGCCAGCTTTGCTGACCATGATGATAGCCATGGCATGTCAGATCTGATGAAGCATTTTCTGGCGGGCCAACTTGCGCACGCCCGCGACATCACGGCGTTTTTGGCACCCTATGTCAACAGTTACAAACGTTTTACGGTGGGCATGTTTGCCCCGACCAAGGCAGTTTGGTCGGCAGATAACCGCACGGCAGGTTTCCGCGTGTGTGGCGCGCATACCAAGGCGGTGCGGGTCGAATGCCGCATTCCAGGGTCGGATGTGAATCCCTATTTGGCCTGCGCGGCCCTTCTGGCGGCAGGGCTGGACGGGATTGAGAAAAAGCTGGCGCTAGAACCAGAAATGAAGGGCGACATGTATAGCGCGACTGGTATCCGCGAGATACCCCATAACCTGCGCGAAGCGGCAGATCTGCTAAAGGGATCAACCCTGCTGCGCGCGGCGTTTGGCGACGATGTGGTAGATCACTACCACCACGCCGCGCAGTGGGAAATTACCGAAACCGACCGCGTTGTGACAGATTTCGAATTGCAACGGTTGCTGGAACGGGCTTAACCCAAACTTTGGGCGGGCAGACGGCCCGCCCCATTTCACAAGGCCCAGTTAGGCCAACAAGGTGACGATATGAAACGCATTCAACTGATTTCCCCCGTCGATGGCAGCATCTATGCCGAACGCACCCCGCTGACACAGGATGCCGCGATTGCTGCGGCCAAGGCGGCAAAGACCGCGCAAAAGGCTTGGGCGGCGCGGCCCTTGTTCGAACGCATCGCGCTGGTCAAGGCTGGCGTTGCCCGCCTGAACGAGATGAAGGATGTGGTTGTTGAAGAACTGACGTGGCAAATGGGCCGACCCACCCGCTTTGGCGGCGAATATGGCGGGGTGAATGCCCGCACCGATTATATGTGCGACATTGCTGCCAGCGCCTTAGCCCCGCAGATGGTCGAAGATTCGGGCGCATTTCGGCGGTATTTGGCGCGCGAGGCGCTGGGCGTGGTGTTTATTATTGCGCCGTGGAATTACCCGTATCTGACCACGATCAACACGCTG
Organism: Cypionkella sp.; assembly: GCA_964202545.1. Taxonomy (GTDB): domain Bacteria; phylum Pseudomonadota; class Alphaproteobacteria; order Rhodobacterales; family Rhodobacteraceae; genus Cypionkella. The sequence continues at coordinate 9,288 of CAXNJD010000011.1, read as the reverse complement.
ATCCCCGCGCTGGTGGCAGGCAATACGGTGGTTTTGAAACATGCCAGCCAAACCCTGCTGGTGGGCGAGCGCCTTGCGCAGGCGTTTCATGAGGCGGGCGTGCCTGCGGACGTGTTCCAGAATGTTGTATTGGATCACGCCACAACAGAATATCTAATTTCGCACCGCTATTTCAACTTTGTGAATTTCACGGGGTCTGTTGCGGGCGGCCAAGCGATTGAACGCGCAGCGGCGGGCACCTTTACACCGCTGGGGCTGGAATTGGGAGGCAAAGACCCGGGATATGTGCGTGCTGATGCCAATTTGGATGCCGCCGTTGACACGCTGATGGATGGCGCGCTGTTTAATTCGGGGCAATGTTGCTGCGGGATTGAACGGATTTATGTGCATGAAAGCCTGTATGACGCCTTTGTGGAAAAGGCCGTGGCGTGGACGAATGCGTTGAAACTTGGCAATCCGTTTGACGCCAGCAGCACGCTTGGCCCTATGGCGCACAAGCGCTTTGCACAGGTTGTACGTGATCAGATTGCCGAGGCAGTTGCACAGGGCGCAACGCCCTTGATCGACCCTGCCAACTTTCCTGCCGATGATGGCGGCGCGTATCTTGCCCCGCAAGTTTTAATCAATGTCACCCACAAAATGCGAGTGATGATGGAGGAATCCTTTGGCCCCGTTGTCGGCATCATGAAGGTCCAAGATGATGCCGAGGCTATCGCCCTGATGAACGACAGCCCCTATGGCCTGACCGCCAGCATCTGGACACAGGATTACGATACGGCGGCGGACATTGGCGCGCGGATTGAAACAGGCACGGTGTTTATGAACCGCGCCGATTACCTAGACCCAGCGCTATGTTGGACAGGCTGCAAAGATACGGGGCGTGGCGGCAGCCTTTCCCACCTTGGATTTATGTCTGTCACCCGTCCAAAATCCTATCATTTGAAGAAAGTATAAGGTCATGACGCACAACGTGCCAAACCGCAATTTTAGCTATCCTACGGCCATCAAATTCGGTGTGGGCCGCATTTCTGAACTGGCCGAGCATTGCGCCAGCGTCGGCATAAAAAAGCCCTTGTTTGTGACTGATAAGGCGCTGGCCAGCCTGCCGATTACCGCCGAAGCAGTCGCCGTGCTGAAGGCGGCAGGTCTGGGCGGAGCCGTGTTTTCCGAAGTGGATCCGAACCCGAACGAGGCGAATATGACCGCTGGTATCGCCGTATATCTGGCTGGCGGACATGACGGGGTCATCTGCTTTGGCGGCGGATCGGCGCTGGATTTGGGCAAGATGATTGCCCTTATGGCGCATCAACGCAAAGACCTGTCGGTTTGGGATTTGGAAGATGTGGATGATTGGTACACGCGCGCCGATGCCGCCAAAATTGCCCCCATCATCGCTGTTCCCACCACCGCAGGCACGGGCAGCGAAGTGGGCCGCGCGGGGGTGCTGACCAATTCGGCCACGCATAAGAAAAAGATCATCTTCCACCCCAAACTGATGCCTGTGGTGACAATCTGCGACCCCGCCCTAACAGTTGGAATGCCCAAATTCATCACCTCTGGCACGGGGATGGACGCGTTGGCCCACTGCCTAGAGGCGTATTGCAGCCCTTTTTACCACCCGATGAGCCAAGGCATTGCCTTGGAAGGCATGCGGCTTGTGTTTGAAAACCTACCCCGCGTTTATGCCGCGCCAAATGATCTAGATGCCCGCGCCCATATGATGAGCGCGGCAGCGATGGGAGCAGTCGCGTTTCAAAAGGGTCTCGGCGCGATCCATTCACTGTCGCACCCCATTGGCGCGGTTTACGGCACGCACCACGGCACCACGAACGCCGTTGTCATGCCCATGGTGCTGGACATGAACCGCCCCGCCATTGAAGACCGCATCGAAAAGGCCGCCGCCTATTTGGGAATTGGGGGCGGTTTTGACGGTTTCCGTGCCAAAGTCATGGAACTGCGGGCCATACTGAACATCCCTGCAAACCTGACAGCACTGGGCGTGACAAACCCCGACCTCGACACCCTAACCGACATGGCCCTAGAAGACCCTTCTTGCGGAGGCAACCCCGTGGAGATGACCCGCGCGAACACGCGGGCATTATTTGAGGCCTGTATGTAGGGAAAGAAGGATGGTGCCGCTGAAGGGACTCGAACCCCCGACCCCATCATTACGAATGACGTGCTCTACCAGCTGAGCTACAGCGGCATCCTTCTGGCGGCTGCGATACAGGGGCGGTGGGGCTTAGGCAAGCTGGAAAATGCGGGCGGGTGAAATTGCCCGCCTTAGTTTGCAGACCTCGCAACACTGGCAAGGTCGATGACCTCTTCTTCGGCTCTGTCCACCGCGTCCGCCTTGCCCGTGGCAGGGCTTCCCACCATCAGCGGCAGCAGTTCGGCCCCTGTGGCGCTGGGGCCTGATCTCTCATTCGGCGCGCGCCACGATAGGGTGTCAAAGCCGTGGCAATTGGTGCAGGTGGGCAACCATTCGGAATGAATCGCTTGGCAGGCATCACAGCACCATTGCGGACCGCGCGGGGCTGTCAGCGCGCGCGACATCCAGCCTCGCACAACGGCGTCATCGCTACCCTCGCCGCGTTCAATAGCTGCCATAATCACGCAGGCACGGGTGGTGGGCGTGGTTTCCACCAAGTCCCCCATTGCGCGGCGAGCGGCGGGGACGTCTTCGGCAGCAATCAGCAATTCGGCGCTGGAAAGTCTAGATTCGTCGCTATTTGGCGCGGTATCCAGCAATGCGGCCATGCGTTTCACGCGCGTGGTTGGCGATTCGTCTGGCGCAATTTCGGCATAGGCTGCGGCCAGATCGGGGTGTGGCAGCGCCGCATAGGCCTTTTTCAAAATCTGAGCGGCGGTCTTGGTATCGCCCTTTTCAATCAGGGCGCGGGCGGCCATGGCGGCGGCGGGAATCAGGTCGGGTGACTTTTTGTTCGCATCAATCGCCGCTTCGCGCGCTTCTATGCTGGCGCCTTCGTCCAAAATCCCCTTGGCCTGTTGCAACGCCATTACCGCGTCGCGGCGGCGGAACACATCCTTGGGCAGGCTACCGCCCCGCGCTTTTGCGCCCAATGTGGCGCGCGCGCCCGCCCAATCGGCATTATCCGCTTGTAATTGCAGCAGAATGTCCTGCGTTTCGCTGTGTTTTGGGCGCAATTCAAACGCTTTTTGCGCCAGTTTCAGCGCAGTTTCACGATCGCCTTCGGCCAGCTTTTGCTTTAGCAAACCGCGCACGCCGACAAAGCGGGTGATGTCACTTGCCAGCAGGGTTTTGTAGGCCGCCGTGGCGCGGGCAGAATCCCCCGCGACCTCGGCGGCTTGGGCCACCAGCAGGGCGGTGATCTCGGGCTTGCCCAAATACTTCTCGGCCCGTTGGGCGCGCAGCAGGGCAAGGCGCCCTTCGCCTGACGCGAGCGCGATGAGCCCTTCGTTCAACGCGGCATAGCCCTTGCGTTCGCGGTTACGGTCGAAATACCGCGACAGGGCGGTTTCATCGCCCGTAACAAAGCGCAAACTCGCCACCAAAAGACTGACCGCGCGCATCAGCAGCCACAGTACCGCCAAAAGGGCAAGCAGCACGATGGTGGCCTGCAACGGGCCAAGTTGAAACTCCCACCCAGCATAGGCAATACGCAGACCCGCTTGGGTATTTTGCAGCAACGTCGCGGCAAAACTTAGCGCCGCGACAAATGCGACGAACAGCACAACTTTGAGCAGCGACCAAAGCATCCGCTACATCCCCTCTTTGGTCAGTTTGGAAAATGCAGCCAAGGCATCGGCGCGCAGTTTCGCCTGATCTATCCAAACCTGCATCGCGGTTTGGGCCGCAGCGGGCAAGGCCGCAAGTTCAGTAACCACCGCCGGCATATCGGCGCCCGTCAGCGCAGCATCAATGCGCGAAAGAACTGCATCTGGGTCACTTCCCTCGCGCGGGGTCAGCGCGCGCGCACCTGTCTGGCTGCGCAGGAAATTTGTAATCCGCTCGCTCCACGTCGCGCCCATATTGGATTTCAGGGCGGCGTCCAGCCCAGCGCGCGCGGCATCGGGGACGGTATCGCGCAGATGGGTTAGGCTGGGAATGCCCGTTTCGGTATTGGCAGCCAGCACTTCGGGCAAAGAGATTTGCGCGCTGGCCGAAGCATAGGGGGCGCCTGTATCTAGCGCGGCCTGAAGAAGCGTCAGCGCCGAAAGACGGGCCGCTTGGTTTGCCGCATCGCTGACACGTGCAACCATATCCTGCGCGGTTTTTTCGACAGCGCCCATTTGCGCGGCAATCGCAGCTTTTATCGCAGGGGCTGGATCAGACTGGGTCAATTTCGCGCGAATATCTGCCAGTTCGGCCCGCAAATCAGAATTGGGCGGCGCTGCGGCTAGTTTGGCCTCTAGGGCGGCAATGTGCGCCTCTAATTCGGATGTATCAAATTCAACTGCAGGGGCAGATTCGAGCGCAGCGATTCGCGTGAGAAGGCTCGCTTCGACCTCGCCCACTTCGGCGATAAGCTCGGCCAAGGCGGCTTGATCAGTACTGGCAGGCGCAGCGCCTAACAGCGGATAGGTCAGCGCCGCGCCATAGCCCAGCGCCGCCATTCCTATACCAAGAGCCGCCCCCAAACCCAATGTTAAAGGCGTATTTGATTTGGGCTTTGTGGGGGCAGCCAATACGATTGGGTCATCTGGCGCTTGCGGTGGCGGCTCAGTGTCAGCAACTGTTTCAACAGCAGGTTCACCTGCCGTTTCAATCACTTGATCTGGGGCGTTGGGCTTACGTCTGGCCATTGTCACATCCAATCTGGCAAGGTTACCTCAGCCTAAGCATGAATGCGCCGCGCTTCAAGGATGCACGTGGGTCGACCACGTTTAATCCAGTACTTCAGCAAGGGCATCTAGCAAAGCGGCGGAGTTTGGCCGATGCGCAACGGCTCTTCGGGCAAACGGCAAAGTAAAGGCACCCACCACCGCCGTGCTTAGCCCAACAAGATAAATCGGCGCTGTGGGCTGCGCTTGCGCGCAAAACACCTGCGCCGAGCGTGGCGAAAATAGGGGCAGAATAACGGGCCGCGCACTCGTTAGCAGTGACTGTGCCTGTGGATCTAGGGACTGTATCTCTTGGGTATAAACTTCGACACGCTCGATATTATGGCCCGCGAAAGTCAGCGCGGTTTGCAAATGGGTCGCAGCCTCGCGCGCGCACAAAAATGCCAAAGATCTGTGCCCACCCTCGCGTGTGATCAGCGCAGCAACGTCTTGCCAATCGCCCTGCGCATCGCGCGCGTCAAACCCCGCCATCTGCGCGGCCGCAGCCGTGCGTGCGCCCACGCAATAGGCAGGCTCGCCCTGCGCGCGCACCCCCGCAGCCAGTGTCGCCGCCACTCCAGTTTCAGACGTAAAAATCACCCCGTCCATCCCACTGGGCGGCGTAGCAGGCAAAAATCGCGGCACCAGTAGGGGCGAGATAACAACGCCCATCGCGCCAAACCGTTCGGCCACCTCGCTTGCAAAGCGCTCGCTTTGCACCAGTGGCCGCGTTAGCAGTAGGTTGGGGCGGGATTGCTGTGTCATGGCCAAAGTGTTACCGCTTTGCCGCATATCGCGCAACGCGCAGGTTTGGGATGATGGCCAAAGAACTGACGATCCTTGGAATTGAATCCAGTTGCGATGATACCGCAGCCGCAGTGGTGCGCGGTGATGGCGCGCGCGGGGTGGTGTTATCTTCGGTGGTTGAAGGGCAGACAAGCCTTCATGCCGCTTTTGGTGGCGTGGTTCCCGAAATCGCCGCCCGCGCCCATGCGGAAAGGTTGGATAATTGCGTTACTGCCGCGATGGCGCAGGCGGGGGTTGGATTTGGCGATTTAGACGCCATAGCGGTGACATCAGGGCCAGGTCTGATTGGCGGGGTTTTGTCGGGGGTAATGCTGGCCAAAGGGCTGGCCGCGGCGCGCGGATTGCCCCTGATGGGGGTCAACCACTTGGCAGGCCACGCGCTAACACCCCGCCTAACGGATGGGCTGGATTTCCCCTATCTTATGCTTCTGGTATCTGGCGGGCATTGTCAGTTTCTGATCGTCCACGGTGCGCGCCAGTTTACCCGCCTTGGCGGCACGATTGACGATGCGCCGGGCGAAGCCTTTGACAAAATCGCCAAGCTGCTGGCCTTGCCGCAACCTGGCGGCCCGCAGGTTGAAGAGCAGGCAGTTTTGGGCGATGCGCGCCGCTTTGCCTTTCCGCGCCCGCTGCTGGATAGGGCGGGGTGTGATATGTCTTTTTCGGGGTTAAAAACAGCCGTTTTGCGTGCGCGTGACGTGATTATCGCCGAAAAATCGGGCCTAAAGATACAAGACCGCCGCGATCTTTGCGCAGGGTTTCAGGCGGCGGTGGCCGATGTTTTGGCCGAAAAATCCCGCCGTGCCTTGGCCGATTATCTTGCCTTGAGCCCTGCGCAGCCCGCTTTCGCTGTTGCAGGCGGTGTTGCCGCAAACCAGTCTATTCGAATGCGATTAGAGGCTGTTTGTGCAGAAATGACCACGGCTTTTTTCGCCCCGCCCCTGCGGCTTTGCACCGATAATGCAGCCATGATTGCTTGGGCGGGGATTGAGATTGCTCGCACAGGTGGATCCCCCCCCGAAGACCTAATCGCCCGCCCGCGTTGGCCGCTGGATGCCAGTGCTGCGCCCATGATTGGGTCTGGCAAAAAGGGGGCAAAGGCATGATTGGAGTGGCAGGCGCAGGGGCATTTGGCACGGCGCTCGCGATTGCTTTGGCGCGAAAGGGGCTGAATGTGATGCTGTGGGCGCGGGACGCGGGCCAAGCGCGCGCAATGCAGATCGCGGGCGAAAATGCGCGCTATTTGGCGGGTGCCAGTTTTCCCGCCAACATGCAGATCACGCCCAATTCCGTCGATTTGGCGGGTGCGCAGGTGCTACTTTTGGCTGTGCCAATGCAATCTTTGGGCGGTTTCTTGCGAAATAACCCACAGGCATTTTCAAGCCAGCCTCTGATTGCCTGTTGCAAAGGTGTTGATCTGTTAACCCTAAAAGGGCCAAGTGCGGTGGTGGCCTTAGCCTATCCTGAGGCCAGTATTGGCGTGCTGACGGGCCCCAGTTTTGCAGCAGATATTGCGCGCGGCCTGCCGACAGCGCTGACGTTGGCCTTTCGCGGATCGCAGGCAGCGGCGTTGCAAGAGTTGCTGTCCACCCCGACACTGCGGCTGTATTTAACAGCTGATATTGTAGGCGCAGAATTGGGTGGCGCATTAAAAAATGTCATCGCCATTGCAGCGGGGGTTGTTATGGGCGCGGGTCTTGGTGCATCGGCTCGCGCGGCGCTGATGACACGCGGCTTTGTTGAAATGCAGCGCATGGCGCAGGCGCTGGGCGGCAATCCCGAAACGCTCACAGGCCTGTCTGGCTTTGGCGATTTGGTGCTGACTTGCGCGTCGGAACAATCGCGCAATTTTCGCTTTGGGCTGGCTTTGGGCGCAGGGCAGGGGTTTAACCCAAATGTCACCGTCGAAGGGGCTGCAACTGCGCAGGCCGTGGCGCGTCTTGCGGCTAAAGCTGGCATAGATATGCCTATCACGGCGATGATTGCGGCCCTAATTTCTGATAAAATCACATTAAACCAAGCGGTCGCGGCCTTAATGTCGCGCCCCCTAAAGCAGGAGTAGACCGTGCGCATTGCACTGATTTGTATCGATAAAGCGGGGGCGCTGCAGGTGCGGCTAGACAACCGGACCGCCCATTTGGATTACATCGCCGCAACGGGCGTGGTGGAAATGGCGGGGCCGTTTCTAGACGCCGGTGCGATGGTGGGCAGCCTTGTGGTGCTGAACGTGGATGATTTGGACGCTGCGCAAGCATGGGCGGCTGCCGATCCCTACGCCAAGGCAGGGTTGTTTGCATCGGTCGACATTCGCGAATGGAAAAAGGTCATCGGATGAAGTTTTGGCTGCTGAAAACCGAGGCCGACGAATATGGCTGGCATGATCAAATTGCCGCTGGCGGGGCTGGGGCAGAATGGCATGGCATCCGAAACTATCAGGCGCGCAACAATTTGCGGTCGATGGAACTGGGCGATTTGGCCCTTTTCTATCATACTGGTCGTGAAAAGGCCGTAGTGGGTATTGTCGAGGTAACCAGCCTTGCAGCCGCCGATAGCACCACAGATGATCCGCGTTGGGACAGTGTTTGGGTGCGGGCAATCCACCCCTTAGCCCCTGTCACCCTAGAACGCTGCCGCGCTGAACCTGCCTTGCAAAACATGGTTTTGCTGAACAATTCGCGCCTGTCCGTGCAACCTGTGACCGCCGCAGAATGGGAACTGATTTGCCAATTGGGCGGCAAGCATTGACAAAATGTCGCAGGCCCATAGCCTGACTGCGTAGAAGCAAGCCGAAAGGCCATAAAAGCGAGGGAAAGATGGAATTAATCAGCGTGATCGCAGCGGCTTTTGCCGCCTTTGCCTATGGCGCGGTGCATTACACGGTTTTGTCAAAGCAATGGCTGCCCGTATCTGGCGTGAAGCTGGATGAAAACGGCCGCCCCGCTCAATCGGGCAATATGGTGTTTCAGTTTGGATCATCGTTTATCGCGATGGTTTTGGTGGCAGGCATGATGCGCCATGTTTTTGCCACTTCGGGCGTAGCTACGCTGGGCGGCGCGGTTGTGTCTGGTCTTGGGATTGGTGCCTTTTTCATCCTACCTTGGGTTTGGATGAACAACACATATACCAGTCGCCCGATCATGCTGACTGTGATCGATGGGGCCTATTCGATTATTGGATGCGGGATTATTGGCGCGGTTTTGGCGCTGCTGTAACGAATTGGGGGGTCCTCACCCCTAAAGACCCCCCAACCACCCCACGCACTCCCCAGCACCGCACGTGTTCTGTCAAAAGGGTCTTGAGCTACTGCTCATGAATTTACACTAACCGAATTTGCGTGTTTTTGCAAAAGCCAAGCAGTTAAACGTTGAACGATCAAATCTCTGCACTGCGCCCGCGTAGACCAAAATTTTGCGCAATTAGGTAGGCCACGACCGCGCGGTGGCGCAGGGGCGATGGATAGCCGTCTTTTACGGCCAGCACCATTTGCGGAGCCAAAGAAGCAGGCAGATGATGCCGCGTCAAAAAACTGGTCACAGCTTTGCTCAATGCTGCGTCATCTTGGGCAGAAATCTGGGCTGTCTTTGGGGCAAGCGCAAGCGGCCCAAGCGCGCGCAAAGCCCATTCTAGCAAGACTTTATCGGGCACAATACCGCAAACATCATGCAACTCTTGCGC
>CAXNJD010000010.1:0-10774 GCA_964202545.1 Cypionkella sp. | reverse complement strand
GAAGCGCTGATTTACCTGCCGCTGCTGATCCCGCAAATTTCGTTCCTGTTTGGGATGAACACGATGTTGTTGCAACTGGGCGCGCAGGGCAGCATCGGCGCGGTGATTTGGGCGCAAGTGCTGTTTGTATTTCCCTATATGATGATCGCGCTTGCAGGGCCATGGCGCGGGCTTGATCCACGTTATGGTCATGCCGCAGCCTCGCTTGGGGCGGGCCGATTGCGCCAGCTTTGGGCAATGAAACTGCCAATGCTGCTGACCCCGATTTGCGCGGCAGCGGCCATTGGCGTCGCAGTGTCAGTCGCGCAGTATTTGCCAACTCTTTTCCTTGGCGCCGGGCGCATTAGCACCCTGACAACCGAGGCGGTAACGCTCGCCTCATCCTCAGACAGGCGGATTACAGGGGTGGTGACCAGCCTCCAAGGGGCCCTGCCCTTTGCCGCGTATTTGTTGGCGTTCCTTATTCCCAACCTAGCGCATAAGAATCGCAGAGCCTTGCAGGGAGCCGCCGCATGAGCTTGATTTTGCGAGATGTTTGCGTCACGCCAAAGGACGGCGCACCTTTGTTTGCGCCGCTGTCGCTGACCATCGCCGCTGGGAAAATAGGCGCAGTTATGGGGCCATCGGGCGCGGGGAAGTCGACGTTGCTGGCTGCCATCGCTGGGCATTTGCCGCAGGGATTTTCCCTGACGGGTGAGATTGCGCTAAACGGCAAGCGCATGAACGATACGGTCCCCCAAATGCGCCGCATTGGGTTGATGTTTCAAGATGCGCTGTTGTTTCCGCATCTGTCTTTGGCCGACAATCTGGCCTTTGGTCTGCCTGCCGAAATCAAAGGCGCAGCAGCGCGCAAAGCCGCAGTTGCACAGGCGCTGGCCGCAGCAGGGCTGGCAGGAATGGGCGCGCGCGACCCAGCCACGCTGTCTGGCGGCGAGAGGGCACGCGCCGCATTGATGCGCAGCCTGCTCGCCAATCCGCAGGCGATTTTGTTGGACGAGCCATTTTCAAAACTCGACACCGCCCTGCGCGGGGGTATCCGCGCCTTTGCCTTTGACCATATCCGCGCACGCGCGATTCCCGCACTAATTGTCACCCATGACGATAGTGATGCGGCGGCGGCGGGTGGGCCAGTTCTTAAACTTGGCGGGCAAGCGGGCTAAAGTCGAACAGGGTTAAGAACTGGCACAATGTGGCAAGCTGTGGCAAGTTCCCCAAAACGGAGCGATTGATTCATGACGCACAACCCAGCCACCGCGCAAGTTGCTCTTGTCACAGGCTGTTCGGGATTTATCGGCTATCATCTGTGCGCACGGCTTTTGGGGGCGGGGTGGCAGGTGGTTGGGGTGGACAGCCTTTCAGATTATTACGATGTCACCCTAAAGCAGCGCCGCCAAGCGATGTTGACCGCGCATGATGGGTTTCAAGTGGTCAACGCCGCAATTGAGACTTCGAATTTGCTGTTGGATTTGTTTAAAGTCCATCGCCCAATTGCGGTGTTTCATTTGGCCGCGCAGGCGGGGGTGCGCCATTCCATCGACGCGCCGCGCAGTTATTTGACCAGCAATATCGATGGCACGTTCGAATTGCTGGAAGCCGCGCGCGCCTATCCCCCGCAGCATATTCTGCTGGCCTCTACCTCGTCGGTTTACGGAGCGAATACGGCGATGCCCTACCGCGAAACCGATGCCGCCGATCATCAGGTTAGCTTTTATGCGGCCAGCAAAAAGGCCGTGGAAATGATGGCGCACAGCTATGCGCATCTTTATGATCTGCCCGTTACCGCGTTTCGGTTTTTCACCGTTTATGGCCCCTGGGGCCGCCCAGATATGGCGCCAATGAAATTTGCCAAGGCTATTTTGGCAGGCGCGCCGATTGATGTGTATAACCACGGCGATATGCAGCGCGATTTCACCTATATTGATGATTTGGTCGAGGCGGTCATCCGCCTAATCCCCGCTGTGCCGCAGCGCCTTGCTGCAGGAGCAGTGCAAGTGGCGGGCGATAGCCTTTCTCCCGTGGCCCCGTGGCGGGTGGTTAATATCGGCAATTCGCACCCTGTGCCGCTGCTCGGTTTCATCGCAGCCATGGAACAAGCCTTGGGCGCTAAGGCGCAGCGCAATTTACTGCCGATGCAGGCAGGGGACGTGGCTGCAACTTGGGCGGATACGCGGCTTTTACAATCACTTACAGGTTATGCGCCCAGCACCGTTATTGGCGCAGGGCTTGCCGCCTTCGCCGAATGGTATCGAGCCTACCGCCCGAATACCTAAACCTTGGCCCTAGGCCACGCGGTTGCCTGCCACCCATGTGCCGCGCGGGCTGGCAGTGCCTGCAATTCGCGCCACGCGGATGATATCGGCGCGCGCGCCCAGCGCCAGCGCGCCGCGATCTTGCAGCCCTGCGGCCTGCGCGGGGGCTGATGTGGCCGTGCGCACACCGCGCGCCACATCACCCCATAAATCGCCCAGCATTAACGCAGCAGACAAAAGCGCGGACGGCACATAGTCGGACGAGACGATATCCAGCAAATCCATTTCAGCCAAAACATGCGCGGCGACATTGCCAGAATGCGATCCGCCACGGATTAGGTTTGGCGCGCCCATCATCACCGCAATGCCTGCGGCGCGGCAGGCGCGGGCAGCCTCGACCGTGGTGGGAAATTCGGCAAAATGCGCGCCGTGTTTAGCCGAAGTTTTGACCTGCTCGGCAGTTGTGTCATCATGGCTGGCCAGCACTGCACCAAAGCGGCGGGCGGCGGCCACGGCGGCGGCCTCGTGCGCGGCGCCAAGGCGGGCTGACAGGGCCATTTGATCGGCGATATGGCTCTCAAATTCAGATTCGTTTAGCCCGTGCTTGCCGCAGACATAGGCGCGCAGTTGGGTCAAATCGCGAAATTGCCGCTGGCCTGGTGTGTGATCCATCAGGCTGACAATACCAATGCGGTCATCAGGGCCAAATTTGGCGAGTTCCGCGATCAGAGTTTCGGAACATACCTCGGCGCGCAGATGCAGAAAATGGCTGATCCGCAGTGCGCCTTTGCCGCGCAAATCCAAAATCTCATCGGCCAAAAGGCGGGCATATTCGCCATAATTGGCCTTTTTGTTTGAAACAACCGACCCCACGCGCAGTGCATCGAACACAGTGGTAATACCGGTGCTGGCAAGTTCCCCATCATGGGCGATAATCGCGCTGGCATGGGGCCAGTTCACGCGGGGGCGCGGTTCGATATGGCGTTCCAGATTGTCAGTGTGCAATTCGATCAGGCCTGGCATAACCAAATCACCGTCGCAATCCAACGCATCTGCGGGCACGGTCTTGCCTTGGTCAATTGCCGTGATATGCCCATCTTCAAAGGTAATTGCGCCGCTGATCACTTAGCTGGGCAGCACCAGCATGGCATTGGCTAGGATGGTTTTGGTCATGATCGAAACTTTCAAATTGGTGGGGCGCGGTATGGTGGAAAACTGTCACAGGCTTGTGACATAGGGCGGGTAAGCGGCGCAGCTATGATGAAGATGAACCGATATGCGATTTATTATGCGCCGCCAGCAGGCGCTTTTGCCGATGCCGCTGCGCAGTGGCTGGGCTGGGATTTGGCCCATGGCCGTGCCCTGCCCCCAGCGGGCGTGCTGCGCGGGCAAGACATCACCCAAACCCCGCGCAAATACGGCTTTCACGCCACCATAAAGCCCCCATTTCGGCTGGCCGAGGGTGTGGATATTTCCCAGCTGCAACAGGCCACCCAGCAGCTTGCTGCCAGTATGCAGGCCGTCACCCTGCCCGCGCTGAAGCTTACTTTGCTGGAAGGGTTTTTGGCCCTGATCCCCGCCGCGCCCAGCGCCAATTTGCAAGATTTGGCAGCAGAAGTGGTGCGCGCGCTTGACCCTTATCGCGCGCCGCTGACACTTGCCGAAATCGCTCGCCGCAGGCCCGAACTGCTGACCGCGCGGCAGCGCGAGTTGTTGGGGATTTACGGCTATCCCTATGTTATGGAACAGTTTCAATTTCATCTGACCCTGTCTGGCGCGCTGGGGCCAGATCAGGCGGCTGATGCGATGGCCGCTGCCCAAATCCATTTCGCGGGCGTTGTGCCGCAACCCTTTGTGATGGCCGATCTGTGCCTGTGCGGCGAGGATGATCTGGGCCAGTTTCACCTGCTGCACCGCTATCCGCTAATGGCCTGAAGCAGGCGCGCGATGCCAATTTCAGTCACTGAATCGTTGCTCACTTCGGTATAGTGAACCCCTTCGGGTAGGCCCAAATCTGCGCGAGCAAGCCGGGCTTCGATATCTTTGCTATCTTCGCGGCCCCGCGCGGCAAGGCGCTGCGCGAGTAGGGGGATTGGTGCAGTAATCAGCAAAATCTGCATATTTGCAAATGCCGCCTGCGCCTGTGCTATCGCCCCGCGCGATCCGTTCAGCAGCACCGTGCGCCCCGCGGCCAAAGGCGCAAGCTGCGCATGGCATACTCCGTAAAACAGCCCATGCGCCTGCCAATGCAGCGCGAAATCGCCCGCCGCTAACCGCGCCTGAAAGTCTGCCTCATTACAGGGTTCAAAGGGTTCGCCCTGCCCTGTTTGCGGGCGCGAGATAACGCGCTGCGCCCAATGCAGGCTGGGATCGGCGGCAAGCGCCCCCGCCAGCAGCGTATCTTTGCCCGCGCCCGATGGGCCGACCACAAAGAACAGTTTGCCCTTGGCCGCAGTTTTCATGCGGCGGCCTTGGGGGTAAAGGCGCGCACATCGATCAGGCGGTCGCAGACGCGGTCACGCGCGCCTTCATCATGGAAAATCCCCAAAATCGCCGCACCGCGCGCCTTGGCTTCTTCGATCAATCCCAACACCACTTCGCGGTTTGCAGCGTCAAGGCTGGCCGTGGGCTCATCCAGCAACAGCGCAGGAAAGGGGTGGGAAAAGCCGCGCGCGATGTTAACGCGCTGCTGTTCGCCCCCCGAAAAGGTGGTGGGGGACAGGTCCCACAGCCGCTGCGGAATGTTCAGCCGCGCCAGCAATTCGGCGGCGCGGGCGCGGGCGGTGTCGGGGTCGATACCAAGATTCAGCAGGGGTTCGGCAACGACATCCAAAGTTGGCACGCGCGGCACAACGCGCAGGAACTGGCTGACATAGCCCAAAGTCTGTTTGCGCAGGGCGATGATCTGGCGCGGGCTGGCGGTCACCACATCCAAGTCACCCACCCGAATACTGCCCGAAGCGGCCAGATAATTGCCCCAAACCATGCGCATCAGGGTCGATTTACCCGCCCCCGATGCCCCAATCAGCCCAACGCATTCGCCTCGCGTAACGGCCAAATTGGCCCCGGCCATCACAGGGATCACCGCTGCGTTTTGGTTGTGCAGGGTAAAGCTTTTGGAAAGATTTTCGATATTTATCATGTTACACCTGCAAAACCGAGCTAACCAAAAGTTGCGTATATTCATGCTGGGGGTCGTCCAGCACTTGGTCTGTTAGGCCCGCCTCAACCACATGGCCGCCTTTCATCACCATCAAGCGGTCAGCCAGCAGGCGCACCACAGCCAAATCATGCGTGACGATAATCGCAGATAACCCCATTTCGCGCACCAACCCGCGCAGCAAATCCAAAAGCCGTGCTTGCACCGAAACGTCAAGGCCGCCCGTAGGTTCGTCCATAAACACAAGGCGCGGCGCGGTGACCAGATTGCGCGCAATTTGCAGGCGCTGCTGCATCCCGCCAGAAAATGCGCTGGGGCGGTCGTCTACGCGGCCTGCGTCAATTTCCACGCGGCCTAGCCAATCAATTGCCTTATCGCGGATACCGCCGTAATGGCGCGCGCCAATGGCCATCAACCGCTCGCCCACATTGCCGCCAGCCGATACGCCCATGCGCAGCCCATCGCGTGGGTTTTGGTGAACGTAGGCCCAATCGGTGCGGGCAAGGCGGCGGCGTTCAGCCTCACCCATTTGCACCGTGTCGCGCGCACCTTGCGCGGTTTCAAAAATCACTTCGCCCTGATCGGGGCGCAGATGCCCCGCAAGGCAGGACAGCAGCGTTGATTTGCCAGACCCGCTCTCACCGACAATGCCCACCACCTCGCCAGGGTAGACATCAAAGGATATATCCGCGCAGCCAATGCGCGCGCCATAGCTTTTGGTCAGGTTTTTGACCTGCAATAGGGGCTTATCTGCCGCTGTAGAGAAATTGTGGGAAAGATCGGTCATTCTGCTGCCTTTCCTGTGGCCAGCGGCGCGCCCAGCGCGCCGACATGGCCCGCCGCGCGCCGCGTTGCGCAATAATCGGTGTCCGAACAGACAAACATCCGCCCGCCCTGATCATCTGTAATCACCTCGTCCAGATAGCTGGTGCTTGATGCACATAAATCACAGGAATGGTTTGCTTTGCTGGGGCTGAACGGGTGGTCGTCAAAATCTAAACTGACCACATGGGTAAAGGGCGGCACGGCATAGATGCGCTGTTCGCGCCCTGCGCCAAACAATTGCAGCGCGGCACTTCCCGATAGTTTGGGATTGTCAAATTTCGGAATGGGGGACGGGTCCATCACATAACGCCCTTCCACCCGCACAGGGTATGCATAGGAGGTGGCAATTTGCCCATGCTTGGCGATGTCTTCATACAGTTTGACATGCATCAGCCCGTATTCTTCCAACTCATGCATCTTGCGGGTTTCCGTCTCGCGAGGTTCTAAAAAGCGCAGGGGTTCGGGAATGGGCACTTGATAGACCAATATTTGCCCCGCCGTCAGCGCCGCCTCAGGTATGCGGTGGCGAGTTTGGATAATGGTAGCGTCTGCCGTCGCCTCGGTTACCGCAACACCTGCCGTAGCCACGAAAAACTTGCGGATAGATACGGCGTTGGTCGTATCATCGGCGCCTTGGTCGATGACCTTAAGCACATCATCAGGGGTTAGGCAGGCGGCTGTCACCTGCACCCCGCCCGTGCCCCAACCATAGGGCATAGGCATTTCGCGGCTGGCAAAGGGTACCTGATAGCCAGGAATGGCAACACCTTTTAGAATGGCACGGCGGATCATCCGCTTGGTGTCTTCGTCCAGATAGGCAAAGTTATAGGCTTGATCGGTCATAGCAGGCCCCGCTGGATAAGGCCCGCGCGCAAGGCATCGGGGCCCGTAAAATGAATGGTGTCCATGCCAAAAGCAGCCGCGCCCGCGATATTGCGCGCCGAATCGTCGATGAACAGGCATTCGCGCGGGGCAAGGCCCGCGCGGTTACACAGCAGATCAAAAATGCGCGCGTCGGGTTTGATGACCCCCTCGCGCCCCGATACCACTGTCACGCCAAACGCGCGGCTAAGGCGGGGATGCGCTGCCATGCCGATGGGCCAAGTTTCCGCCGACCAATTCGTAATGGCGTGAATGAACAGCCCGCGTTCGCGCAAATCTTCCATCGCTTGCCAGCTGGATTCGATCGCATTGGGGACTGTTGCGGCAAAGCGGGTTGGATAGGCCGCAAACAGCGCGCGGTCAGCGGGATCTTCGATTTCACCCGCCAAATCGGCCCAAGTTGCGCCGCCATCGGCGCGTAGGTTACGGGCAATAAAATCGGTGCGGGCCAAAAAGGCACTTACTGCCTGTTCGCTGCCCAATTCAGGCATAAAGGCATTGTTGGGCTGCCAATCAACCAGAACATTGCCAATGTCAAACACCACGGCGCGCAAGGGCAGGGTCTGGGTCATTCTGCTGCCTCGCGGGCGGCGATGGCTTCGCTGCGCAACCGGCGGATCAATTCCAGTTCGGATTGAAAATCAACGTAGTGCGGCAGTTTGATATGCTCTAGAAACCCTGTTGCTTGCACGTTATCGGCATGCATCAACACAAATTCTTCGTCTTGGGCGGGCGCGCCGATGTTGTCTTCGCCCAGTTCGCGCCAGCGCAGAGCGCGGTCGCACAGGCTCATGGAAATGGCTTTGCGTTCAGACTGGCCAAAAACCAACCCATAGCCGCGCGTAAACTGCGGGGGAACGGTTTTGCTGCCTTTGAATTGGTTGACCGTTTCGCATTCGGTCAGCTCGACCTCGCCGATATCAATGGCAAAGCCAAGTTCGGGTATGTGCATTTGCACAGCCACCATCCCAATGCGCAATTCGCCCACAAAGGCATGCGTGCGCCCGTACCCGCGCTGGGTGGAATAGGCCATTGACAGAACAAACCCCTCGTCCCCGCGCGCCAAGGCTTGCAGGCGTAAGGCGCGGGTAGTGGGCAGTTCCATCGGCTCGCGGGTCAGATCGGGGGGCGTTGCATCGCTGGGTGTTTCAGTTTCGATCAAATCGTCGCGGTTTAGAAATTCCATCACATGCGGGATATGCGCGGGCGGCGCATCGCCTATCAGCGGCGCCTCATTTTGTGACAAGGGCGCGTCCCCTTCGGCCATTAGGGCAAAGTCCAAAAGACGGTGGGTATAGTCAAAGGTTGGCCCCAAAATCTGCCCGCCAGGCAGGTCTTTGAACGTAGCCGATACGCGGCGGATCACCGCCATGCGGGCAGTGTCCACGGGGATAGACACGCCAAAGCGCGGCAACGTGGTGCGGTAGGCACGGATCAGAAAAACCGCTTCAATCAAATCACCCCGCGCCTGTTTTATCGCCAGCGCAGCTAGATCGGGATCGAAAAGCGATCCTTCGGCCATAACGCGGTTCACGGCCAATGTCAGTTGCGCGCGAATTTGGACAACCGACAGGGCGGCAATCCCCGTATCGCCGCGCCGTTCTTTAGCCAGCCACGCATGGGCCGCGTCAATTGCCCGCTCGCCACCCTTAACCGCAACATACATCAGATGTCCTCCACAATGGTGCTGCGTGGCAAACCTGCAACCTGCGCGCCCGACGTGAAAAAGCAATCAAACCCAAGTGGGAACAACGCGCGGTTGGCTTTGAACGCCGCCGTTTCAGGCAGGGAAATAAAGGCCTCGGTTTCAATTCCGGGGCCTGTCAACCGCGTGCCTTTTGCAGCAAGGGCGGGCATTTCCACGATAAGGGTCGCTGCGCGGTCAGGATAGTCGGGCAAACCGATCGCAAAGCGATGTGTGGGTTGCAAAGCCTTCCAAGTGCCGATGGCAAAGCTGGCGGCTTCGGCAATCACTAAAGGTGCCCCCGTGTGAAAGGTTATCCAGTCGCGCAGGGCGGGGGTATCGTGCGCGCCAGCCAGATGGACAGGCGTGGTAACATCAAACAGCGTCATCGCCAGCGTTGCTGCTGCAGATGACAGCGGCGCAGGGGCGCTTGCCCCCTGCAAGGTTTCAATTTGCCCCGGCCGCGACAGCGCATTTAATGCCGCGCGAAACGCATGGGAGGCTTGCACGGGCGCATCGGTAAAGCCGCCGATCAATGCATCGGGGATCATTTATCTTCTCCTCGAACCAGCGTGAAAAACTCGACCTTCGTCGCGGCAGCCTTGGCAGCGCGGGCGGCGCGGTGCGCCGCCTCATCTGCGGCAAGGGGGGCCAGAACAACCGCGCGCAATACGCTGGATTGATCGGTTTGCAATAGTGCATCCAGAATTGCGGCGCGGGTGGCATGATCTTTGTCGCGGCCCTGCACGTGGCCATGCCCCACTTCGCCCGTGGTCAGGCGCAAAGCGCAGCGCGTCACCGTCATCTCACCCAGATTAAACGGTGCACCCGTGCCGCCCGCACGCCCCTGCACCATGACTGTGCCAATTTCGGCGGGGCGCAACACCTCATACGGTGGCAAGGCAGGAAACAACGCGCGCAATCTGTCGGGTTTTGCGCGGGCCAATTGGCCTATCCATGCGGCGCGATCTGTGGTTTCGGGCGTGTTCGTCATGGCATCTCCGACATCTTGCGAAGTTGTCTAGATTACTATACAACTAGATAACTATTACCGCGCGCCGCGCCAAAATGCACGTGAAATATTTATGACAAGCCCGCGAACCCCTATTTGGCAGTCTATCGCGCAGTCCCTGCAAAGCGAGATTGCGCAAGGCCATTATGCGGCGGGCGATAAACTGCCGACCGAGGCGGAATTGGCCATGCGCTTTGGCGTGAACCGCCACACTGTGCGGCATGCCTTGGCCGATTTGGCGCAGGCGGGGGTGGTGCATGCGCGGCGCGGCGCGGGAGTGTTCGTCACGATCCAGCCTACAGATTACGCAATAGGAAATCGGGTGCGGTTTCATCAAAATATCCTTGATTCGGGACGCACCCCTTCGCGCCATATCACGCGTCTGGAATGCTTGCCTGCCAATGCAAAAGAGGCAGCAGCGCTGCGCCTTTTTCCAAGTGATCTGGTACAGGTCATCGAAGGCATATCATTGGCCGATGGGCAGCCGTTGGCTGTGTTTCGATCCTGCTTTCCTGCCGCGCGCTTTCCACAATTGCTGGCACATATGCAGGGCCAAAACTCGGTCAGTGCGGCGCTTGCGGCCTGCGGTCTGGCTGATTATACACGCGCAGAAACCCGCATCACGGCCAAACTCGCCGATACTTTGTTGGCTCATTCGCTGCGCCTGCGCGAAGGATCGGCACTGATTCGCACGGAAGCGGTGAATGTCGACCCCGCAGGCCAACCCATAGAATTTGGCACCACTTGGTTTGCAGGGGAGCGCGTTGCGCTGACGGTACAAAACTAAGCTTTAGGCGGCTAACAGCTTGCCACTGTCCTGTCACAAATCCGTCACTTGTGGCAGATAGCACCGCAACGAAAAGGAATTAGAATGCCGCAAATCCCCCCAATGCGCCTGACGGGCGCGCAGTGTTTGATCGATGGTCACATGATGGGCGAGGCCCTGACCCTTGCAGACGGCC
>CAXNJD010000009.1:0-10983 GCA_964202545.1 Cypionkella sp. | reverse complement strand
CTATCACCGCGCGGGCGATGCTGCATTGCGCGCGGCGCTGGTGGGGCAAGATCTGTCTGCTATGCGCTACCGCGACCGCATTTCTCATGCGATCCGTTTGCGGCTGAACCTAGCCGATAAGGACGCCGTGCGCAAAGGGTCTGCCCTGTTTGCCCTGCCGCGCTATGCCCCCGAAGGGGCAGGGCTGATCTGGGGCACGGCGGATGCAATTTGGAACGCGCAGGGCGATACATCCCGCGATGTAAATTGGTATTCCAAGCGTGCCACGCTTTCGGCGGTTTATGCCAGCGCGGTGCTGTATTGGATGGGCGACACCTCGGCAGGCGAGGCAGATACCGCCCAATTCATTGACCGCCGCATCGAAAATGTCATGGAAATTGAGAAATTTAAGACAGGTCTGCGGCAAAATCGTATAGCAAACGCGGTTTTGGCGGGGCCGCGCAAGCTTTTGGAAAGGATTTCTGCGCCAGAAAGGCGGGGCGATCTGCCAGGGCAGTCCTCTGGCAGCGTCTGATAGGGAGAGAATGCGATGTCCTTAATCAACGCAATGCTGGCTATGGAAATTTCCAGCGCGGGCGGGCCAGATGTTTTGAAACCCGTTTCTGTTCCCGTGCCTGTGCCCAGCCACGGCCAAATTGTGATACGACTGGCCTATGCAGGCGTGAACCGCCCCGATGCGCTGCAACGCGCGGGGCTATATGCGCCGCCATCTGATGCCTCGCCCTTGCCTGGGCTGGAAGGGGCGGGCGTGGTTGTGGCCCTTGGGCCTGGCGTTCAGCGGTGGAGCGTTGGGGATCAAGTCTGCGCGCTGCTGGCGGGGGGCGGGTATAGCGAATATGCCGCCTGCCATGAAAGCCACGCGCTGCCCATTCCCAATGGCCTTTCGCTGCGCGAGGCAGCTTGCCTGCCAGAAACAGCCTTTACCGTTTGGTCGAATGTAGTAATGCGCGGCCGCCTTCGCGCGGGCGAGCGGTTTTTGGTGCATGGCGGCACGTCAGGCATTGGCACAACGGCAATTCAAGTGGCGCGTGCGATGGGAGCGCGGGTTTTCGCGACTGCTGGCACAGATCAGAAATGCCAGCTTTGTTTGGACTTGGGCGCAGAAAAGGCGATCAATTACCGCAGTGCCGATTTTGTCGCTGAAATGCGCGAAGTGGGCGGCGCGGATTTGATTTTGGATATGGTGGGCGGCCCTTATCTGCCGCGCAACATCAAAACCTTGGCCAATGACGGGCGGTTGGTGCAGATTGCATTTCTAGAAGGTTCAAAGGCCGAAGTGAATTTTGCCGAGGTGATGATGCGCCGTCTGACCATCACAGGCAGCACCCTGCGCCCGCAATCAGATCTGGCCAAGGCCCGCATCGCAACTGAGTTAGAGGCGCATCTTTGGCCCCTGATCGAGTCGGGCGGATTTCGCGTGGTGATTGACAGTGAATATCCCCTGTTCGAGGCACCCGCCGCACATTGGCGGCTGGAAAGCCCCGGCCATTCGGGGAAAATCGTGCTCAAGGTCGAACACTAGCTGACCTTTTGTTCATCGCGATAACGGGCTTCAATTTCGGTGACAATGGTTTGCACGCGCTGGGCAAATTTGCGGTCTGCGCGCGCGCGTGCCAACCTTAGCGATTGAATGAACAGCTTGGCGGTGAGCGTTAGTGGCGTAATATTCGCCGTCACATGCAGCCGCGCGCGTTTTGCTGACATTTCCACAATCTCGATCTTGGTGGTGGCGTCAATGGCTGCAGATAGGGCGGCAAATTCCAGTTTGCTGTTCGGTATCATGTTCAGCAGGCGCAAATCCATTTTGCGCTGCCGGCCCCTAAATTGAAATGCAACATGCCATGACATGCCTGCTCCGACTTGGCGCATTTTGTCTGTGCGCGCCACATCCGCACCGCGGCGCATGGCGGCGCGCTCCCACCCATCAAAATCGATAAGGGCTGCATACAGATAGGCGGCTGGCGTTTCGATATCCTGCTTGGTTGAAAATTTCATTGCGAGCCTTTTCGTACCGAAAGTGAGGAGTGTGTCCACAAAGGATAAAGGCTATCTGGGGGTTCGCCTTTCCTTAATCAATCTTGCCTGAAAGCCACGCCTCAATCAACCCTTGGGCGATAGCGCCTTTTCGGCTGGCTTTCACCGCAGGGTTGCGGCCAAGTTGCACGTCCAACACCTCTTGCCGCGTCAGCCACAGGGCGTTTTCCAATTCGGCAGGATCAAGAGTGATCTCATCGCTGGTGGCATGGCCAATGCAACCCATCATCAGACTGGCCGGAAAGGGCCAAGGCTGGCTGGCCAAATAACGCACAGCGCCGACGCGAACCCCCGTTTCTTCAAACACCTCGCGGCGCACAGCGGATTCCAGCGTTTCGCCCGGCTCGATAAAGCCTGCCAGCAAAGAATACATCCCTTCGGGCCACCCCGAAGATCGGCCCAGCAGCAGGCTGTCGCCGCGCGTGACCAGCATGATCACCACGGGATCGGTGCGCGGAAAATGTGGGGCGTTACAGGCAGGGCATTGGCGCTGCCATCCTGCATCGCAAGCCACGCTGGCCGCGCCGCAGCGCGCACAAAAGCCGTGGCTGTCGTGCCAAGACAAAAGCGCCTTGGCTGTGGCGGCGCAGTCTGCATCCAACGCGGATAGCTGCGTCATGATACCGCGCAAATCGGCAAACCCCGCACCATCGGGCAAATCGGGATGCGTTTGCAGGTTAGCATCGAAAAAGCCCCCTCCTGCCGCCACATTTTCGGTGGGTTCCCATGCTGACACATCGGCGGCAAACAGGGCTATTTCGCCCTGCATGCCCAAAAAAATCTGGGTGGTGGATTGCGCGAAAATAACATGATCGCTGGGCAGCCAAACCAGCCCAGTCCCCTCAGGCAGAACTGCCACTTTGCCGCGCCACAGCGCAAAAACGCGGGCGGTTTCTTGATGCCAAAGCGCCTTAATCTTGCTGTCATCTTTGCGCAGAAAGGCGGCGCGATCCATAAAATCTTGTGCCCCTTGAAACGCATAGCTTATCATTTGCAGCACCTCTGTTCTATTCTTTTGAATATCTAGCACTTCATCTGCCACGTCACCAGATAAGGTTGGCATAGCTGCCATATCAGGTTGCTATGACTGCGATGTTGCGCGACTCAACCATAGGGTGTATTGCATTGGTATTGGGCGGCACTTTGGTTTTTGAAAATTGTGGGCCAAGTTATTGGGCCAACGTGTTTTGGGCGCATGCGCGGCCAATAAGAATTGATTGGGCAAGATGTCAGCAAACGCCACAGGTCACAACATCTCGGATAGGGCTGCGCAGGTTCACCTGCGTATATTGGCGACAACAGACCTGCACGCATGTCTGACCGCATGGGATTATTACGCCCATAAACTTGCCGAAGGCCGAGGGTTGTCGCGCGTGGCTCAGTTGATCACCGCCGCGCGGGCCGAGGCAGAAAATTCCCTTTTGTTTGACAACGGCGATTTTCTTTCAGGGTCGGGGATTGGCGATTTACTGGCAGCGCAATTTCCAGCGCAAGGCGTGCATCCGATGATCGCGGCCATGAATGATCTGGGCTATAACGCGGTGAACTTGGGCAACCATGAATTCAGCCACGGATTGCCGTTTTTGCGCCATTCGGCAAAAGACGCGCGTTTTCCGATTGTCAGTTCAAATTTTGCCTTTGATGATTTGTCCTTTGCACGCCAATACTTGCTGCTGGATTGCCACTGTGTTGATGAATCGGGGCAAAAGCACCACCTAAAGGTTGGTGTGATGGGCCTGCTTCCTGCACAGACCTTGGTTTGGGAAGCGGCCCATTTAAATGGCCACGCCTACGCCGCGCCGATGCTGACGGCAGCCAAGTATTATGCCGCAACCCTGCGCGCCGCAGGGGCGGATATTGTGATTGCTTTGGCGCATACGGGCCTTGCCCAAGGGGATGCTGGAAATGGCACCGGCGAAAACTTGGGTGAAGAGCATCTTGCCAATTCCGTGGCGGCGCTTGCTGGGATTGATGTGGTGATCGCAGGTCATACGCATCAGCAATTTCCCAGCGAACATGGCGGGGCGCAGAACGGGGCAAAGAATGTGGCACAGGGCGGCTTGGTGCAGCCGGGCTTTTTCGGATCGCATCTTGGTGTAGTGGATGTTGTGATGCAGCGCCAATCAACTGGCTGGCACGTGGTGTCCCGTCATGCGCAGCTCCGCGCCATTGCCCTGCGCACCAGCACGGGGCAACTGGCCCCCCTTGTTAGCGATGCCGCGCAAATCCGCGCCCTGGCCGAACCTTCACATGCATTTATCACCAAAACCGCAACACAAGTTATCGGCCACACTGATAAACGCTTGCACAGCTATTTTGCAACAATCTCGTCATCCGCGGCGCTGTCGGTTATTGCGCAGGCCCAATCATCGGGGCTGGCGGCTATGCTGGCGGGCGGCCCCGATGCTGATCTGCCCATTTTGTCTGCCGTTGCCCCGTTCAAGGCCGGCGGGCGCGGCGGGCCTGAAAACTATACCGATCTGAACATCGGGCCCCTGCTGCACCACCATGCGGCTGATTTATACATGCATCCCAATCGCTTGGTTGGCTTTCGCGTCACCGGGTCAGAAGTGGCGCTTTGGCTAGAACGCGCTGTTAGCACCTATTTCCAAATTGATCGCGGCGCGCGCGATGTCCAATTGCTGAATGCCGATTTTCCCAGCTTTAACTGCGATATGATCTTTGGGCTGACATACGAGGTCGACATCAGCCAACCGCCCAGATTCAACGCGCAGGGCACGCTGATAAACCCAACCGCGCGGCGGGTGCGAAAAATTTGCCACCAAGGCCAGCCGATCCGCGAAGATCAGGTCTTTGCGTTGGCCTCAAACAGCTATCGGCGCGAGGGCAAGTCAGGCTTTGCGGGCACAAGCCAGACGCATGTAATTGCTGAACGCCCGCAGATGATCCAAGATCTTCTGCGCGAGCAGATCGCCCATAGCCACCCGATACCGCAGCCCAACTCGGCGCATTGGCGTTTTTCCCCCATTCAAGGGGCCAGTGTTTGGTTTGCCAGCAGCCCAAATGCCATACAGGTCTTAGGGGATATCAGCCATTTTCAACCCGAGGCGATTGGGCTGGACGAGGCGGGATTTCTGCGCTTTCGCTTGCATCTTTAGCGCGCTATGGCTGCGCAAAATGGGGTGCTGCATGATTGACGCGATTCTTTTCGATTTGGATGGCACTCTGATTGATACCGAAGCGGTGGGCTTGGCCGCAGGTCATGCCGCCTTTGCTGAACTAGGCGCTGAAGTGGACGCCGATTTCATGCATCGCTTGGTTGGGGTAGATCAGCCCACCTCGCGCAGATTTATCGCGCAAACCCTGCCTGATTTAGACATTGCCGCGCTGACGCAAGCATGGGATGCGCGGTTTCATGCCGCGATTTTGCAAGGTCTGCCGATGAAACTGGGCGCGCATGAACTTTTGGGCGCGGCCCTGCGTCCGATGGGGCTGGTGACATCATCAGGGCGTGATGCTGCGCACCATAAACTGCGTCTGGCGGCGATTGATCATCATTTTCACACCGTGATCACCGTTGATGATGTCACCCAGCCCAAACCCGCACCCGAACCCTACCTTTTGGCCGCGCAGCGTATGGGCGTCGACCCTGCCCGATGCCTTGTGTTTGAAGACAGCGAAACGGGGGCAGAGGCCGCCCATCGCGCTGGCTGCATCGTGGTGCAAGTGCCTGATATTGTGCCAACGCAGGGGCGCTGGGCGCATCATGTCGCCCCAGATTTGATCGCAGGCGCGCGGCATTACGGGCTATTTTAGGGGGGCGTGCCGCCTGCGGCGCTTTCCCTAAAGACCTGTGCCGCACACCGCGCAGCCTGAGTTTCGCACCAACTTGAAACTGCGCACTTCTGCGTCCAGCGCGTCGTAAATCAACAGACGGCCCGCCAAAGCCTCGCCCGCGTCTGTGATATGTTTCACCGCCTCGACTGCCATCATCGCGCCGATCACGCCGGGCAGGGGGGATAGAACCCCCGCCTCGGCGCAGGCGGGGGCAAGGCCTGCCTCGGGCGCGCAGGGAAAGACGCAGGCATAGCAGGGGCTTTGCGGGGGGTGGTACAGGGAAATCTGCCCTTCCCACTGGGTCAGCGCGGCGGAAATCAACGGCTTGCCCGCCGCCACGCAGGCGGCGTTCACCAGAAAGCGTGTGGCCATGTTGTCAGACCCGTCAAGAATTAGATCGTATTCGCTGATAAGGGATTGTGTATCGCCGTCTATCCGCCGCTGATATGGCAGCACGGTG
Organism: Cypionkella sp.; assembly: GCA_964202545.1. GTDB lineage: Bacteria > Pseudomonadota > Alphaproteobacteria > Rhodobacterales > Rhodobacteraceae > Cypionkella. Next base: position 4,691 of record CAXNJD010000009.1, on the reverse strand, counting down.
ACATATGGGTTCAGCGCGTTAAGCGTGTCTTTGGCAGATTGCACTTTCGGCAGGCCCAGCGCGTCGTCGCGGTGGATGATCTGGCGCGATAGGTTGCTCTCTGCGACCACATCATCATCGATCACGCCGATTGTGCCCACGCCAGCCGCTGCCAGATACATCAGCGCGGGCGATCCCAAACCGCCTGCGCCAATCACCAAAACGCGGGCCGCTTTCAGACGCGCTTGCCCAGCGCCGCCAATTTCGCGCAGCAGGATGTGGCGGGAATAGCGGGCCAGTTCCCCACCTGCGAAAGGGCCAGAGTGCGGGGCAGGGGGCTTTGGCGCAGCACGGCGGCGCAGGGCCGCCAGCCCCGCGCGGTAGGCCAGCACCAGCGCAGCGACAACGCCAACCGCCCCCCACGTGCGCGCATCCCCGCCAATGCTGGCGCGCAGCGCGGCACCATCGGGCAGGGTCAGATGGACGAGCACCACCCCTGCCCATAGCACAGCAATCGCGCCCCAGCGCAGCAGCTTTGGCGTGCCAAGCGCCCAGCCCAAAATCCACAGGCCAGCGGCTAGGATAAGAATACTCATGTCCGCCCAGTCGATCCAAACCCGCCCGCCCCGCGCGCGGTATCGGTTAGGGTTTCTGCCCGCACAAACTGCGCCTGCACCACGGGGGCAATCACGGCTTGAGCAATCCTTTCGCCGTGCTGCACAGTATAGGGGGCACCCCCAAAGTTAATCAGCGCCACGCCCAACGGGCCGCGATAATCGCTGTCGATTGTTCCGGGCGTATTGGGCAGCGACAGCCCGTGTTTCAGGGCCAAACCCGAACGCGGGCGGATTTGCATCTCATACCCCTGCGGGATTTCGCAGCGCAGGCCCGTTGGGATAACCACACGCGCCATTGGGGCAAGAGTGATCCCTGATGCGCGCTGATCAGGGGCTAGGTTGGCACAAATATCCGCCCCCGCCGCCCCCGCAGTTTGATAGGCAGGCAGGCCCAGCGAAGTATCTGCCCAATCCTCCCACAGCATCAAAACTTGCACGTTCATGTCGCGGCCAAAGCCTGCGCGATGCGGGCGGCAAGGCGGGCTGCTACCTCGGTCTTTCCCATGCGCGGCCACTCCTCTGCCCCTGCATCCGTGATCAGGGTCACCGCATTCTCACTGCCGCCCATAATCCCCGTGGTGGGCGAGACATCATTGGCCACAATCCAATCACACCCTTTGCGCAGGCGCTTTTGCGCGGCGTATTCGGCCACATCCTGCGTTTCGGCGGCAAAGCCAACCACCAAGGCGGGGCGGTTTGCGCCCTTTGACACCTCGGCCAAAATATCGGGATTTTCGGCAAATTCCAAAACAGGCAAGCCGCTGATGGTTTTCTTCATCTTCTGGCCCGTGGCATTGGCAACCCGCCAATCGGCCACAGCGGCGGCCATCACGGCCGCATCGGCGGGCAAGGCGGCCATTACCGCCGCCTGCATCTGCTGCGCCGTTTCCACGCGCGTCACCTGCACGCCATCAGGCGGCGGCACGCTGGCCGGGCCTGTCACAAACGTCACATTCGCCCCCAGATCGCGCAGCGCCGCTGCAATCGCCGCACCTTGCGCCCCCGAAGATCGGTTTGCGATGTATCGCACCGGGTCGATAGGTTCATGGGTGGGGCCAGAGGTGACGATGATATGCCGGCCTGCCAGCGGCCCGCCCGTCAGCCGTGCAGAAATCGCAGCCATAATCTCGTCAGGTTCAGCCATGCGGCCAAGACCAAATTCACCGCAGGCCATATCGCCGCTGTTTGGGCCAACGACATGAATACCATCGCCGCGCAGTGTTTCCAAATTGCGCTGGGTTGCTGCATGATGCCACATCCGCACATTCATAGCAGGGGCCAGCAGCACGGGCGTGTCGGTGGCAAGAAGAAGGGTCGATGCCAAATCATCTGCCCGCCCGCCCGCCATTTTCGCCATCAGATCGGCGGTCGCGGGGGCCACCACAATCAAATCAGCACTGCGCGACAGCTCGATATGGCCCATTTCGGCCTCTGCGCCCAAATCAAACAGCGCGCTGTGCACCTTGTGCCCTGAAAGCGCCGATACCGAAAGGGGGGTCACAAATTCCTCGCCCGCGCGGGTAAGAACGGGGGTCACCGCTATGCCCGCCCCGCGCAAAAGGCGGATAAGCAGCAGCGATTTATAGGCAGAAATGCCGCCGCCAATAATCAGCAAAACCCGTTTTTGATCCATCGTGTTTACCCTGCCGCTTGTGCCATAGGTCTAGGCGCAGCGCGCGGCAAACTCAACTGCCTAAAGCAAAGCGATCACTTCGGGCGCGTTACCCTCTAGATGGCGGCGTAGTTTGGCATAGGCTGCGGCCTCTAGCTGGCGGATACGTTCTTTGGATAGGCCCAGTTCTGCGCCCAATGATTCCAGCGTGCGCGGTTCTTCAATCAGGCGGCGCTGGGCCACGATGTGCCTCTCACGCGCGGACAGGCCCGCCAAAGCATCGGCCAGCCAGCCGCGCAGGCAGGCTTGGTCATGGGCGTATTCCACTTGCTCGGCAGCGCCTGGGCCGTCATCTTCCAAAACGTCAATCCATTCGCGCCCATCTTCATCACTGGCTTGGGTGGCATTCAGCGAGGCGTCAGACCCCGCAAGCCGCCCTTCCATCATGGCAACTTCGGTCATCGAAACGCCAATCTCCATCGCCACCTTTTCGCGCAACTGGTGCTGGTCAAGCGTCATGCCCAAGGCTTCCGCCTCGCGCGCAAGCTTGGCCTGCACGCGCTTTAGGTTAAAAAACAACGCCTTCTGCGCCGAAGTTGATCCTGTGCGCACCATCGACCAATTGCGCATCACGTAATCTTGGATCGATGCCTTAATCCACCACACGGCATAGGTCGAAAAGCGAACCCCGCGATCAGGGTCAAACTTTTCGGCGGCTTTCATCAGGCCCAGACTTGCTTCTTGGATCAGATCATTCATCGGCGCGCCATAGCGGCGGAATTTCGACGCCATCGAAATGGCCAGCCGCATATAGGCGGTGATCAGGCGATGCAGGGCTTGCTCGTCGCGCTGGTCACGCCACGCATAGGCCAATCGCAATTCTGTTTCAGCATCCAGCAATTCAGCACGGCGCGCCGCACGGGGCAGGATTTGGTCGGTATAGCCGTCAAGTGCCATGGTCTAACCCCCTGAAATTGGGCTGGTATGCCGCCCTGATTTTCAAGGTATACGCAGGGAAAATTTGCTTGGATCACCCGTGTTAGCGTGTGGGCATAAAATTCATATGAAATCTTCACGTTTTGTGATGACCTTTCTCACAAAGCAGCATTGGAGTTGTAGTGCCGCCTTTGCTAGGCGTGGCAAAACAAAAGCAGAGGTTGCAATGTCCTATACCCTGATCATCGGTGATCGCAGCTATTCCAGTTGGTCACTGCGCGGCTGGCTTATGTTTGATGTCTTTGGCATTGGCGTGAAGACGCAACAAGCGCGGCTCTACACCGATGAGCTTGCCACCATGCTGGCCCCATTCGCCCCCGCCCGCACTGCGCCAACGCTGGTGTGCGAAGATGGCACTGTTGTTTTCGAATCCTTGGCAATCGCCGAAGAATTGGCCAGCCGCCACCCAGAGGCAGGGATTTGGCCAGCATCCCCCCGCGCCCGCGCCGCCGCCCGCGTTTTGGCCAGCGAAATGCATGCAAGCTTTTCCGCCCTGCGCAGCCATTGCCCCATGAACCTGCGCACCAGTTATACCAACTGCGCCCCGAGTGAGGCTGTTTTGGCCGATCTGGCCCGCCTGCAAACCATTTGGGATTGGGGGCGGCAGCAATCGGGCAGCACAGTTTCGGGCAGTGTTGGGCCTTGGCTCTGCGGTGATTATTCGGCGGCGGATGTGTTCTTTGCCCCCGTGGCTGCCCGCATCGCGGGCTATAACCTGCCCGTGGGGGACGCCGCCCGCGCCTATGTTGCAGCCCATCTGGCGCACCCGTCGTTTCGCCGCTGGCGCGCCATGGGGCTGGCGGATGGCGCGGATCAGGAATTTTACCGCCGCGATTACCCCACCCGCCCTTGGCCTGGCCCGCAGATTTTGGTGGCAAAAGCGGTTTCGGATGCAGATTTCGCGGCAAACCCCGCCACAATCAACGCCGCCTGCCCCTATTCGGGTAAAGCGGTAACGCATGCCTTGGAACTGGGCGGTCGGCGCTATGGCTTTTGCAACGCGTTTTGCCGCGATAAAACCTTTTCCGACCCGGAAGCATGGCCAAAGTTTATGGAAATTTACCAATCGTAAACGAATCACCCCTATTCGTTAACCAAGGTTAATGCGTTTTGCGTTTTCATAGGTCGTTGGAAACGCAAAAAGCCCTAAGGAGTCGGGTGTGATGGTTGCGCGGGCCTATACAGTTGCGTTTGACGGAGTCGAGGCCCGCATGGTCGAGGTTCAATGCGCCGTAGCGGCAGGTTTGCCCTATTTCGGCATCGTTGGCCTGCCCGACAAAGCCGTATCCGAGGCAAAGGAAAGGGTGCGCGCGGCGCTTGCGGCCATGGCCATTGCCCTACCGTCGCGGCGCATTGTGGTCAACCTTTCCCCTGCCGATTTGCCCAAAGAAGGCTCGCATTTCGATTTGCCCATTGCGCTGGCGCTGCTGGCCGCGCTGGAAATCATTCCCAAAGATATGGCCCAAGAAACCGTTGCGCTGGGCGAA
>CAXNJD010000008.1:0-11289 GCA_964202545.1 Cypionkella sp. | reverse complement strand
CTACGCGCGCGCCTTGGCGCAAAAAACCCTCGGTCAAGGCCGCGCCAATGCCCGACCCACCGCCTGTGATAAACACAGATGCGCCCCTAAGGTCTGGAAAAACTGGAAGATCTTGCATCGCCATCCCCGTCCCGCCCGTTGCAATATGTTAGCGTTAGCAGCCAAAGCGGCCCTAGGGAAGATAGCAGCGGCGGTGCGGGATAAGAAAGATTGGCGGGCTAGGGCATCCCGCCTTTGCCCTTGTGGAATACCACCTCAACGCGAAGGCCGCGGTTTTCAGCGCCTTGGCGCAAGTGGAACTCTGCGCCAAACAACGCCGAAATCTCGGCGCAAATCGCAAGGCCAAGGCCATAACCTGCGCTGCCATTGTTGTCCGTAACTGCCGTGTCTTGTCGCAAATTCTGGCCCCGCTTTGGCGCGCGTGACAGATCAAGTCCCGGCCCGTTGTCTTCCACCGCAAGGACAGTGGCTGTGGGCAAGGCGTATAAACGCACGGTCACAATTGCGCTGCGCCCTGCGTAGGAAATGGCATTATCAATCAGGTTTTTTAACATCTCGCCCAGCAAAACCGCCTCGCACTGCGCGCGCAGATGATCTGGCCCATCGTATCCCAGATCAATCCCCGCGTGCAGGGCGGCGGGAACCATTTCGGCGGTGATTTGGCGCACGGTTTCTGCCAGATCCACACTGTGCATTACGCGAGCGCTTTGGGCTGCATCGACCCGAGCCAGCACCAAAAGCTGGGCCAAAACACGCTCGGCCCGCGACAGGGCCGATTTTGCTTGATCCATCGCGCCGTTCGCTTGCACTGGGTTTTGCGCGCGTTCCATCAGCGCAAGCTGGGTGCGCACAACGGAAAGGGGGGTGCGCAGTTGGTGGCTGGCATTTCCCGTAAAATGGCGCAGCGCGGCAAGGGCAATATCCAGCCGCCCCATAAAGCCATTAATCGCGCCAATCAGCGGGCCCACCTCTTGCGGGGCGGCAAGAGTGACAGGGCGCAAATCATCAGGGCTGCGGGTTTCAATGGCCCCGCCAAGCTGGCGCAAGGGGCGCAGGGCCACGGTCACAGCGGCCCAGACAATCACCGCCACGGCCAATGCAAGCGCGCCCAGCCGCAGCCCCGCGCGCAGCAAAATCTCGCGCGCCAAGGCTTGCCGCGCGCGGGTAGATTCGGCCACCGCCACGCGAAACACCAATGCGCGATCCCCTGTTGAAATCACCCGCGCCAGCGTAACACTGCGGATGGCCACATTGCCAAACCGACCATCGGCAAAAGCAGCCTCGCCTACGGAAGGGTTTAGAAGAGGCAAATCGGTGTAGCCCGACAGAAATTCACCGTTTGGCCCTTCGACGCGGTAAAAAACCTTGTCTTGCGCGGTCGAGGTCAGCATTTCCAGTGATGAATAAGGGATATCCACCTCGAGAACGCCCGTTTCATCTAAGCTGACTTGCTCGGCAATTGCCAAGGCCGACCCAAACAAAACGCGGTCTGACACTGATTGCGCGGTGCGCATCGCCTCGCGCCACGTATCGCCCAGCGCGGCTAGGCCCAGCAGCGCCGTGGCCATAAACAGCCACAACAGCAATCTGCGGCGCAGTGAATAGGCGCGGGCACTCATGCCGCCTCGCCGCCTTTGTCCAGCAAATAGCCAATGCCGCGCACGGTACGCAATTCCAGCCCCAAGTGCGCAATGCGGCGGCGCAGGCGTGAGATATATTGTTCGATCGCGTTATCGGAAAGGATATCATCTAAGGAGGTAAGTGATTGAACAATCGCCTCTTTCGCAACGACTTTTCCCGCGCGCATGACAAGCAGTTCTAAAAGCGCACGTTCGCGGGGCGGAATGTCCAGTGCCGTCCCATGGGCGGAAAACTGGCGCGTCGTTAAATCCAGCGCCAACGCGCCAAGCGAAACGGTCGACGCGCGCAGCCCCGCTTGCCTGCGTAGCAAAGACCTCACACGTGCCTCAAACTCGCGCACGTCAAAAGGTTTGGCAAGGTAATCATCTGCACCCAAATCAAGGCCGCGCACACGGTCATCGCTGCTACCCCGCGCGGTGAGGATCATCACCGCAGCCCCGCCCCCTGTTTTGCCCTGCCGCGCCCGCATCGCGCGCAAAACATCCAGCCCGTCCATCTGCGGCAGGTTCAAATCTAAGATGACCAGATCGAAACTTTCCGCGCGCAAAAGGGCCTCGGCCGAGGCACCATCATGCACCCCGTCCACCGCATAGCCGCTTTGCACCAGAAGCGCGAGCAGCGCTGCATGTAAGGCGCGGTCATCTTCCACGAGTAAAATTCGCATGATCCCTCTTTGCGAGGCAGGCTAATGCAGCGCGGGTGCAAATACAAATATTGTGCAAATCGGCGCGATGAGGCAGGATTTGCGGATGACACGCCTCTCCTGCTTTCTGGCGCAAAGCCTTGCCATCATCTGTGCCCTGTGGCCCGCGTTGGCAGTGGCAGAACTGGTCGTGTTTGACGCACCTCTACCGCCCGCGCAAAGCAATTTGGTGATCTATTCCACTTTAGATGCCCCGCGCGCAGCCCCCCTGATTAAGGCGTTTCAGGCGCAAAACCCCACTTTGTCCGTGACGTATGAAGATATGCTTGCCGCCGATATCGCGGCCCGTGTGATTCGCGAAACAGATGTAGGCCAGCCTTCGGCGGATTTTGTGTTTTCATCTGGCATGGATTTGCAAATGAAACTGGCCAATGATGGCTATGGCCTGCCCGTCACCCCGCAAGCCGCACCGTTTTGGCCGCCTTGGGCGAAATGGCAAGATACTGCCTTTGCGCTGACGCTGGAACCTGCTGTCTTAGTGTTTCACAAGCCTAGCTTTCCAAATGGCCCGCCGACATCGCGGCTGGAATTGATGGAATGGCTAGCCGCCCAGACGCCTGCAGCTTTGGGTGGAGGTAAGATTGGCACTTATGATATACAGGCGAGTGCGGTAGGATATTTGTATTTGGCCCGCGATTTAGAGCACTTTACCGACATTTGGTCGATGATCCGCTACATGGGCGCAGCAGGGGTGCAGGTGTTTCCCACCTCGCAAGACATCATAAGCCGTGTGTCGGATGGGCGTCTGGCACTGGGTTATAATATTTTGGGCTCATATGCGGCCGAGCAGTCGCGCGTTTATCCCGACATCGGATATGCTTTGCTGCGTGACTTTACAGTGGTTGTCAGTCGTGTAGGCCTAGTGCCGCGCGCAAGCCGCAGTCCCGAACTAGGTGCAGCATTCCTTGCGTTCTTGATGGAACACGAGGGACAAAGCCTGATGGCTCAAAGCCTTAGCTTGCCTGCAATCAGCCCCGAAGTCATCAGTGGCGGCGGGTTGCAAGGCGATTTGGGGGCAGCCCAAGCGGCGGGCCATCTGCGCCCTGTAGCCGTTAGCCCCGGGCTGTTGGCCTATCTTGACCAAGGCAAGCGGCGGCGGATGCTGGCCAATTGGCGCGCCGCCTTGGGCCTTGGGCAGGATTAACGCTACGGAATTATCCCCACCGAATTACGTCCGCTGTCAGGCTTTTGTCAGCAAGCTGTGATCTGCATGTGCCCAATCTGTGCTGGAGGGTGCAGATTTGGGAACATTCGGCGCGACACGCGCTATGGGAGAAAGACATGAAACATAAAGTATTTGGCGCGGCCCTTGTGGCTGTGCTGGCAATGCCCGCATTTGCCGCAGACTATACCATAATGGCCCCCGCGGCACCTGGCGGTGGTTGGGACAGCACGGCCCGCGCGATGGCCGATACGATGGTGGCCGAAGGAATCTCTGGCTCGGTTCAGGTGCAAAACGTTCCTGGCGCAGGCGGCACAGTGGGTCTTGCGCAGTTTGCATCCACCGCCAGCGGCGATGCCAGCCAGTTGATCGTGGGCGGTTATGTGATGGTGGGCGCAATCCTTACCAATGCCTCGCCTGTTAGCCTTGCCGATGTCACCCCGATTGCCCGCCTGACGGGCGAAGCTGTCGGCATTGCCGTTGCGGCATCCTCGCCCATCCAAAACATCGGCGAATTGGTCGAAATGATGCAAGCTGATCCCGGTTCGGTGTCTTGGGGCGACGGTTCGGCTGGCGGGGTAGATCATATCACCGTGGGCCTTTTGGCCAAGTCGGCCGGCGTTGACCCAACCAAGATCAACTATGTTGCCTTCGCAGGCGGCGGCGAGGCGCTGGCGGCCATTTTAGGCAACCAAGTGACCGTGGGCATTTCTGGCGTGGGCGAGTTTTTGCCTCAGGTAGAGGCAGGCACCATGCGCATGTTGGCTGTGTCTACTTCCGAAAAATTGGCAGGCACGGATGCACCAACGTTGATGGAATCGGGTTTTGACGTGAATGTGCAAAACTGGCGCATGGTTGCCGCCGCGCCCGGCCTGTCGGACGAGCAAAAGGCCGCTGTTGCCGCTGATGTGGACAAGCTGGTCAATTCGGCTGGCTGGCAAGCTGTTCTGGCCGATAAAGGCTGGGCGAACACTTATCTGGCAGGCGCAGATTTTGATGCGCAGTTGGCTAAAGAGGTTGAATCCACGTCCGCCGTGTTGAAAGACATCGGTCTGGTGCAATGAGCGGGAACTTCCCAATCAACAAAGAACGTCGCCCCAATGGGGCGGCGTTTGCCATTGCGCTTGGGCTTGCATGCTTAGGCGCACTGCTGATTTGGCAAGGCGTGGTTATTCCCGATAAGGGTGGCTATGCGGGCATCGGATCGGGCGCCGCGCCCAAGGCGGTGGGCGGCGTGCTGATTTTGCTGGCGCTGGGGCACGTGTGGACGGGCGTGAAAAGCACCGCCCTGCCGCATCCGCACCAAAACTGGGCTGCAATTGGCTGGATATTGCTGGGTCTTTTGCTGCAACTGTTTTTGCTAAAACCGCTGGGCTTTACCATCGCCTCGGCGCTGCTGTTTGCCTGCACCGCCCGCGCGCTGGGTTACAAAAAGCTGACTATTGCGTTGGCGGTGGGGCTGGCTCTGGCCTTTGTGGTCTATGGCGTCTTTGACGGCCTGCTAAAGTTAAACCTGCCAGCGGGTTTTATCGAACATCTGATTTATAGGGGCTAAATCATGGAAGCCGTTGGCTTTTTGTTGCAAGGTCTGGCGACCGCAATGGACCCTACGCTGCTGCTGTATGCGCTGCTGGGGGTGACGCTGGGCACGATGGTGGGGGTGCTGCCGGGCATTGGCCCTGCGCTGACAGTGGCGTTGTTGCTGCCTGTGACCTATCGGCTGGATCCCGCAGGATCGCTGATTATGTTTGCGGGCCTTTACTATGGCGGTATGTATGGCGGATCGACCACGTCGATTTTGCTAAATACTCCTGGTGAATCTGCATCCATTGTCACAGCGATTGAAGGCAACAAGATGGCCCGTGCAGGGCGCGGCGGGCCTGCGCTGGCCACGGCGGCAATCGGGTCGTTTGTGGCGGGGTTACTGGCCACGCTGGCGCTGGCGCTGATTGCGCCACAAATTGTCAAACTTGCGCTGATCTTTGGCCCGCGCGAATATTTCGCGCTGATGATCTTGGCATTCGTCACTGTATCGGCCGCCTTTGGCGATAGCGCGCTAAAAGGGCTGACATCTTTGTTCATCGGCCTTGCGCTGGCCCTTGTGGGCATCGACGGGCTAACGGGGCAAACGCGGCTGGCCTTTGGTGTGCCGCAACTGCTGGATGGGATCGAGGTGACAACCCTAGCTGTGGCCATGTTCGCCGTGGGCGAGGCGCTGTTTGTGGCCTCGCGCATTGAGGGCGCAGATACCAAAGTGCATGCGATTACGGGCGCGGTGCGGATGACGGGGGCCGATTGGTCGCGTTCGTGGAAGGCATGGCTACGCGGCACTGCGATTGGCTTTCCGATTGGGGCTATCCCTGCAGGTGGGGCGGATATTGCGTCGTTCCTGTCCTATGGTACGGAATAGCGGCTGACCAAATATCCGCAAGAATTTGGCCATGGCGCGATTGAGGGTGTAGCAGGGCCAGAGGCGGCCAATAACGCAGCGGCGGCGGGCACGTTGGTGCCCCTGTTGACCCTTGGCCTGCCGACCACAGCCACTGCTGCCATTATGCTTGCGGGGTTTCAGCAGTTTGGCCTGCAACCTGGGCCATTGCTGTTTGTCACCGCGCCCACGCTGGTTTGGGGGCTGATCGCCAGCCTGCTAATCGCCAATGTCATGCTGTTGATTTTGAATCTGCCGATGATTCGCATCTGGATCAAATTATTGACGATCCCGCGCCATTGGCTTTATGCGGGCATTTTGCTGTTTGCCACGCTGGGCACGATTGGGGTAAACCCTTCGCCAGTTGAACTGGTGCAGCTGACCATCTTTGGCCTGCTGGGCTATGGAATGAGGCTTCTAAACTATCCCATTGCGCCTGTTGTGGTGGGGCTAATCCTGGGCCCAATGGCCGAACAGCAATTGCGCCGCGCGCTGTCGATTGCGCAGGGCGATTGGACAACGCTGGTCGCAACGCCGTTGTCGGCAGGACTGCTTACTGTGGCGGCACTGGCGCTGGTTGTGCCAATGCTGATGCGCGCGCGCGGGCGCGGCGCTGTGCTCTCGCAGGTCGCGGCGGACGAGGACTAAGACCACTAGCAATTGAGTGAAATAGCGTCACCCCATAGCGCCTCACGCGACCCTGCGTGGGGCGTTTTTGTTACAAAACCTTCGTCTAAGCTGAACAAAGCTGTCACAAACTCCCGCTAAACCCGCGCCAAGCCGCGCAGTCGGGCCGCGATCTGGGGAAAGCTATTGTGCTGAACGTCAATGACGTGACAAAGAAGTTCGGAGAAAAGGCGGCGGTAGACAGCGCTTCATTTTCTATCGATGGCCCCGCTTTTGTGGGCATTATTGGCCGATCTGGCGCGGGAAAATCTACTTTTCTGCGCATGATGAACCGCCTGACGGACGCGACATCTGGCGAGATTTTGGTAGATGGCGAAAACGTTCTGGCATTGAAGGGTGCAGAGGCACGGGCTTGGCAAAGCCAATGCGCAATGATCTTTCAGCAGTTCAATCTGGTGCCGCGTATGGACGTGGCATCGAACGTGCTGCACGGCATTTTGAACCGCCGCTCGACCTTGCAAACCATGTTCAACCTTTGGCCGCGCGCTGATATTTTGCGCGCGTTGGACATTCTAGATCGTCTTGGCATCGCCGAACAGGCGCCTAAACGGGCCGAAGCCCTGTCGGGCGGTCAGCAGCAGCGCGTGGCCATCGCCCGCGCCCTGATGCAAGACCCTAAGATTATTTTGGCCGATGAACCCATTGCCAGCCTTGACCCGATGAATGCGCAGATCGTGATGGACACGCTGAAACGCATCAATGTCGAAGATAAGCTTATGGTCATCGCCAATCTGCACACCCTAGATACTGCACGCAAATATTGCGACCGCGTGATTGGTATGCGCGATGGGCGCATTGTGTTTGATGGCACGCCCGATCAGTTGTCCACGGGCGTTGCCCGCGAGATTTACGGCGCCGATGCCAGCTTTGATGAAGCGGCGACTTCCACCGCCATTCCCACCGATACAGCCGCAGATGCGAAATTCGCCACTGCGATGTTGGCCTAAGTTCCCCCCCCTCTGCCGCAAGGCAGGTTTAACCTTGGAGAAGACGATGAAAACCGTTCTTTTGGCACTCGCCACTACCACTGCATTGTCGGGCGCAGCTTTCGCGCAAGACGCGATCACTGAATTCAACATCGGCATTTTGGGCGGCGAAAACGCTCAAGACCGTTTGACCAACCAAGAGTGCTTCCGCGCGAAAATCGAAGAAGCACTGGGCGTTCCTGTTAAACTGTTCGCTCCTGCTGACTATGATGGCGTTATCCAAGGCCTGCTGGGCGGTACACTTGATTACGCTTGGCTGGGCGCTTCGGCCTATGCCAAAATCTACCTGACCGACCCCGCTGCAGTTGAGCTGAAGCTAACCAAGCAGAACATTGACGATTCGACTGGCTACTACTCCATCGGTTTTGCCCGCGCTGACAGCGGCATCACATCGATGGACGATGCAAAGGGCAAAGTATTCGCTTTTGCAGACCCTAACTCGACCTCGGGCTATTTGGTACCAGGCGCTGAACTGCTGGCAAAATACGGCAAGCTGGAAGAGTACTTTAGCGAAGTGAAAATGTCGGGCGGCCATGAGCAAACCATCGTTGGTGTGGCCAATGGCGATTTCGCGGCTGGCGTGTCGTGGGCTGACGGCCTTGGCAACTGGGAAGATGGCTACAACTCGGGCGCATTCCGCCGCGCTGCTGATGCTGGCTTGGTTGAGATGAGTGATCTGGTTGAAATCTGGCGCTCAGCTTTGATCCCCGAAGGCCCAATGGTGATCCGCGCAGCGCTGCCAACCGACGTGAAAGACAAAGTCACCGCATTGACCGCTGATTTGTGGGAAACCGACAAAGAATGCGCATATAACGTAGCTGCAGGTGACGCTAAGGACTTCGTTCCTGTGAACCATGCCGAATACGAAGGCGTTGTTGCAGCGCGCAAACTGCAAGAAGGCATGTAATTTTCAGAACCTATCGCTGGCCCTCCGCATTGGGGGCCAGCAATTTCTATCCCCTTCGATCACAAATCATTGGATAATGCGCGCTGTTCTCGCGCGCTGGTGCCCCTTTCATACCCCAAACCTCAAGGATTTACCTATGAAAAAGCTGCTGACGGCAACCGCCCTGACCGCGCTGATGGCCAACGGTGCCCTTGCGCAAGACGCAATAACCGAGTTTCGCCTTGGCATTCTGGGCGGTGAGAACGCCCAAGATCGCGCCAACAGCCTAGAATGCTTTCGCACCAAAGTAGAAACGATGCTGGGTGTTCCAACAAAATTGTTCACCCCAGCTGATTATGATGGCGTGATCCAAGGTCTTGTTGGCGGCACGCTGGATTATGGGTTCTTGGGCGCGTCTGCCTATGCCAAAGTCTATCTGACCGACCCCGAAGCTGTGGATGTGATGCTGTCGCAGCAAAACGCTGACGGTTCGCTGGGTTATTACTCCATTGGCTTCGCGCGAACGGATTCTGGGATTAAATCTATCGAAGACGCCAAGGGCAAAGTTTTTGCTTTTGCTGATCCCAACTCGACCTCGGGCTATTTGGTTCCTGGCGCTGAACTATCGGCGAAGTACGGCAAGCTGGAAGAGTTTTTCGGCGAAGTGAAAATGTCTGGCGGGCACGAGCAATCTATCGTTGGCGTGGCCAATGGCGATTTTGACGCGGGCGTGTCTTGGGCTGTTGTCTTGGGCAACTGGGAAGATGGCTATGATGCGGGCGCGTTCCGCAAGGCCGCCGACGCAGGTTTGGTCGATATGTCCAACTTGACGGAAATCTGGCGCTCGACCATTATTCCAGAAGGCCCGATGGTTGTGCGCCGCGCGCTGCCACAGGACGTGAAAGACAAGATGTATGCCATGCTGGACACAATGTGGCAGGACGATCCTGAATGCGCCTATGCAGTTGCTGCGGGCGAGGCAAAGGATTTCGTCCCAGTCAAGCATGAAAGCTATGCCGGCATTATCGCAGCACGCGAACTGCAGGAAGCTCAGTAAAGCTGAACAATCGCTGGGCCTCGTGCAGATCGAGGCCCAGCCCCTTTAAAAGTTGGATGCGACCTAATGGTAGATATCGCCTTTGGCCCGACCCCTGGCCCGCGCCCCGATATGACAAATCACAAAGAAGCCTATCTGGAGAGGGTGCGCCGCAAGCGCATGTATGGCGGCATTATCCTTGTGTTCTTTATTGCGTTTCTGGCCTCGGGCTGGGTGCTTGCAGATCATCGCAATGCAGGAGGCTTTTGGCCGGGCCTGCCCAATATCTTTGTTTTCCCTGCGGAAGTTTTTGCTGAAGCATGGGTGAAATTGGCGCTGTTGCCGGGCGTATTTTTTGAACATATCCCCGCGCTGATTGAAACGTTGAACATTGCGGCTGTCTCGACGCTGATTGGCGCGCTGTTTGCAGTGGTGCTTTCTTTGCTTGCCACGCGCGGTCTGGCGCGCTGGCCGCGCCTGATCCCCGTGTTTCGCCGCATGATGGACGCAATGCGCGCCATTCCCGAAATCGTCATTGCACTGGTGCTGATCTACATCCTTGGTGGCGGGCCCGTGCCTGCGGTGATCGCCATATCGCTGCACACAGGCGGCGCACTGGGCAAGCTTTTTTCCGAAGTGGCCGAAAACGCAGATTTGAAGCCCATAGAAGGTTTGCACTCGGTTGGTGCAAGCTGGATCCAGCGCATGTGGCTAGGCGTGATGCCGCAAGTGGCCCCTAACTGGCTGTCTTATGCGCTGCTGCGCCTTGAAATTAACGTCCGCGCCTCGGCCATTCTGGGCTTTGTAGGCGAGGGCGGCATTGGCCATGACTTAAAACTGGCGATGCAATGGGGGCAAGGGCGCTATGATCAAGTGGTGGGAATTTTCTTGCTGCTGTTCGTGGCCATTGTGGTGATCGACCGTATTTCCGACCACTTCCGCCATAAATTGGTAAAGGGGCACTAGACCATGACGCTAACAGCCGATGCCTCTCATCTGAACGACATTGTCACACGCAGCTTTGATCGCAAGCGCCGTCTTGCCTTTGCCGTGCCTACCGCAATTATGGCCTACCTTGTCTATGCCGCGATCAGTTTTGACGTGGCCGGCCTTGCTCAGCGCGCGCGGATGGACAACGCAATCATTCTGCTTTCAGACTTCTGGTCGTATAAAACCCATGTCAGCCGCGACAACCGCAGCGGCGAAGTAGTTGTGGCGATTGAGGGTGAAAATAAGGGAACCTATCCCGAAGGCATGTTGCCTGAATGGGTGACCATTGAAAACGGCGTGACAACGATTGATCTGGGCACAGGCCATACAGTGACCTACGATGATGCAGGCGCGCGCATGGTTGTGCCTGATTACGGCACAATTGATATCCGCGAGGAAGGCGGCAAGCCTGTTCTCGACGCGCCGCTGCCCATTCCGGATTGGATCAATGTCTCTGCCAACAAAGTGTCGGTTACTACAGATGCAGGGCGCTTTAGCTATTCGCGCAATAAGGTCGACACATTCAAATATCAGCCGGGATGGGAGCTGTGGTTTTTCACCCTCGACTGCCCGTTCTATGGCAAGGACGTAGGCGAGATAGCCTATTTGGCGACCTTTGGCGCGCGTATTGATCCTGCGCGGATGAACGCGGCCTATATGGTGTCTGAATGGTGGACAAACCGTATGTGGCAACACGCCATTGTCGCTTGGGCGATTTTCGAGACTATCTTGATGGCGTTTTTGGGCACTATGACGGCGGCGCTGGTGGC
>CAXNJD010000007.1:0-11341 GCA_964202545.1 Cypionkella sp. | reverse complement strand
TTTCCGAATCGGCGATGCGCGATATTATTGCGCGCAGTGAACTGGCTCCCGTACTAAACCGTGATCGCGGCGTAATTGCGTCTGATCTGCAAACGGCCGTACAATCCACGCTTGATAGCTACAATTCGGGCATTGCAGTGATCCGCGTCAACTTTGACCGCGCCGATCCACCGGCCGAAGTGATCGATGCCTTCCGCGAGGTGCAGGCCGCCCAGCAGGAACGCGACCGTCTGGAAAAAGAGGCGGATGCCTACGCCAACAAAGTCACCGCTGGTGCGCGCGGTCAAGCCGCCCAGCTGCGCCAAGAGGCCGAAGGCTACCGCGCCCAAGTGGTCAACAACGCGCAGGGTGAAGCCAGCCGCTTCTTGGCCGTTTACGAGGAATACAAAAAAGCCCCCGAAGTGACGCGGGAGCGGATGTATTTGGAAACAATGGAAAAAGTGCTTGGAGGCATGAATAAAGTGATCCTTGATGGCGTGGGCTCTGGCGAGGGTGGCCAAGGCGTCGTGCCGTTCTTGCCGCTGAATGAACTGGGCAGCATGGCCAAAGGGGCCGCTGCCACATCAACCACTGGCACCGGGGGGGCAAACTAATGCGCAGCGCCTATATTCTTCCTGCTGTCGCAGTGATTATTGGTTTGATCTCGTCATCGCTGTTCATCGTGGACGAACGCCAAAAAGCATTGGTTTTGCAGTTTGGTCAGGTCAAACAGGTGGTAGATAAGCCAGGCCTTGGCTTTAAAATCCCCTTTATCCAAGAGGTGATCCGCTATGAAGATCGCATTTTGGGCCTGCCCACCCAGCCGCAAGAAGTCACCCCCTTGGATGACCGCCGCCTTGTGGTCGATGCCTTTGCGCGCTGGCGCATTGTAGATCTGGAAATGTTCCGCCGTGCCGTTGGCGCGGGGGGCGAGCTTGCCGCGCGTGCAAACCTTGAGCAGATCATCAATGCCGAAATCCGCACCGTTCTGGGTTCGGTTCCCAGCCGTAACGTTTTGTCCGAAGACCGCACAAAGCTGATGAACACCATCCGCGACAACGCCCGCGCTAAGGCGCTGGCGCTTGGCGTAGATGTGATCGATGTGCGCCTGACGCGCACCGATTTGCCCAAGCAAAACCTAGACGCAACCTTTGCGCGCATGCGCGCTGAACGCCAGCGCGAAGCGACCGACGAGATTGCGCGCGGTAACGAAGCCGCGCAAGGCGTGCGCGCCACCGCCGACCGCGAGGTGATCGAAGTCACCTCCGAAGCGCGCCGCGATGCCGAGATCATAAGGGGCGAGGCTGACGCCGCCCGCAACGGGATCTATGCGCAGGCGTTTGGTCAAGATCCCGAATTCTTCTCGTTTACACGCTCGCTCACATCCTATGAACGCGCGCTACAATCGGGGAATTCGTCGATTGTGATGCAGCCGGATAGTGCGTTTTTTGACTATCTTAGCGATCCAAACGGGCGCGGGGCCGAGGCCGCCGCACCTGCCCCATAAATCCAAAAGTGCCGCGTAATTGCGCGGCACTTTTCCTTTGAAAAAGCATCACGTCCGCGCGATGTGTCTTCACAAGCTGATGATCAAACTGAAACATCCCTTGCTGATACCCTGCAGGCGGATCATCTTCACACCGACGCAGCATCCTGCGCCAAGATTTTAGCACTTCAGGAGATCCGCCGTGCGCACCCTTTCCCTTTCCTATTTTGCACCCAATCGCGGCCTTTCAAAAGCGCGGACCCTAAGCCGCGCCGCCGCCCTTGCGCTGGGCCTTGGCCTTGCCGCATCGGTGCTACCAGCCACATCCGCCCTTGCTTTGGGCGCGCCAGACAGCTTTGCCGATTTGGCCGAAAAGGTCAGCCCGTCGGTGGTAAACATCACCACCTCATCCCTTGTTGCGACGCCAACCAGCGATGCGCCCATGGTTCCCGAAGGATCGCCCTTTGAAGATTTCTTCAAGGATTTCATGGATCGTAACGGACAAGGCGGCGATGATCGTCAGCAGCGTTCCGAAGCGTTGGGTTCAGGCTTTGTCATCTCGGACGACGGCTATATCGTCACCAATAACCACGTCATCGAAGGCGCCGATGAGATCAACATCGAATTTTTCGATGGCAAACAGCTTGCCGCCAAACTGGTTGGCACCGATCCTAAAACCGACATCGCCGTCCTAAAGGTCGAGGCTGCCGATTTGCCCTTTGTCGCCTTTGGCAACAGCGATGAGATGCGCGTGGGCGATTGGGTTATGGCCATGGGCAACCCGCTGGGTCAGGGCTTTTCTGTCTCGGCAGGTATCGTCTCGGCGCGCGGGCGCGAGTTGTCGGGCACCTATGACGACTTTTTGCAAACCGATGCAGCCATCAACAAAGGCAACTCGGGTGGCCCCTTGTTCAACCTTGATGGTGATGTGATCGGCGTGAACACCGCCATTTTGTCGCCTTCGGGCGGCTCGATTGGCATTGGCTTTTCGATGGCCTCTAATGTGGTCACCAAAGTTGTCGATCAACTGCGCGAATTTGGCGAAACACGGCGCGGTTGGCTGGGCGTTAAGATTCAAGATGTCACCCCCGATGTGGCCGAAGCGATGGGCCTTTCGGTCAGCGCGGGGGCGTTGATTACTGATGTGCCTGCGGGGCCTGCCTTGGATGCAGGTTTGCTGGCGGGCGATGTGATCACCACCTTTAACGGCCAAGACATTACCGATGTGCGCGATCTAACCCGCACTGTGGCCGACAGCCCTATTGGCGAAGATGTGCCCGTGGTGGTGCTGCGGGATGGCGATGAAATGACGATCCCCGTAAAACTGGGTCGCCGCGAAGAGGCCGAAGCCGCAGAAGCAAAGCCCGCAAACGCGGATGGCAGCGATACCCCTGCCGAACCCGAGGAAATGGAACTGCTGGGCCTAACCGTGCAGCCGATGACCGATGACATTGCCAAAAGCCTGAACTTGCCTGCGGGCGGCGAGGGTCTGGTTGTGATGGGTGTGGATGCGGCAT
Organism: Cypionkella sp.; assembly: GCA_964202545.1. GTDB lineage: Bacteria > Pseudomonadota > Alphaproteobacteria > Rhodobacterales > Rhodobacteraceae > Cypionkella. Next base: position 8,359 of record CAXNJD010000007.1, on the reverse strand, counting down.
CGGATGCGGGGGCAAAAGGTCTGGCTGCGGGCGACGTGATTGTCGAGGCAGGCCAGCAAAAAGTGGCCACTGTTACCGATTTTCAGGCCCGTGTCACCGCTGCCAAAGACGAAGGTCGCAAATCTATCCTGCTGCTTATTCGCCGCGAAGGGAACCCGCGCTTTATCGCTCTCTCTGTGGAATAAAGGCGCGATGTATTCGAAAAGGGCGGCAGGGCAACCTGCCGCCCTTTTTTTATCGATCAGCGGCTACCAGCCCTAATTCCTGCGCCGCTGCCAGCGACATCACGGGGCTATCCAGCCCGCGTTCGCGTTGAAACTTTTGCAAGGCCGCTAGGGTTTCCGCGTTCCATGCGCCCGTGACGGGTGCAAAAAACCGCCCGCGTGCCTTTAGGGCGCGTTGCAGGCTGGCCACAAAGCTCACAGTAATTGCATCAGGGCAGGGCGAGGCGAACCACACAACCGCGCGATCGGTGACCATGCGCTGCGCGGTATGTGTCTGAAACTGGGCCGCTTGGGTGATGTTACCCGCGCCATCGCGTCGTTCAGGGCGCACTTGCACTTGTTCGGTGATGGTTTCAATCACGGCTGGGCTTGTGTCAGACGCCCAACATTTGCCAGGGCTTTGCGGCGGCGCATCGCCTGCCTTTAGGCGCAAAACAGCGATTTCGGTGCTGGTTTTGGCCAGTCCAACAGGGGGGGGCGATTGGCACGACATCAGCACCAGCGCAGCAAAAATTGCCGCTGGCTGTCTTGGCCTAAGCTGTAGAAATCTGTTGCCCATCGCTGCCCATCAGCCCCTCTTCGGGGGCGTTTGGCGTCTTATAGCGCAGAAACGGCACGAATGCCAGCGTTTCGCAGCTATGGCTGATCGCCTGCGCGCACGCCATCGGGGGCAAAGCCGTGGGTCAGCAAGCGATCCAGCATATAGGATATATCTTCGATATGATCGGCCACGACATGCACCACGTTACATTCGCGCTGCAAGCGCCCCGTTACGCGCAAAAGCCGCCCCGCAATCACGGCGCGGCGATATTTTTCATAGGTTTGCGCCCAGACCACCACATTGGCCGTGCCTGTTTCATCTTCCAGCGTCAGGAAAATCACCCCCTTCGCCGTGCCGGGGCGTTGGCGCACCAAAACCAGACCTGCCACGCAAACCAATGCGCCCACGCGCGGCTCGACCAGCCGCTGCGCGGGCAGGGCCGCAGGCGGGCGCGGCCATGTATCGGGCGCAGGTGTTTGCGCCATCCAATCGGGGGTGGGGCGGATCAGGGTCATAAGAACAAATATAGAACATTTAGCGCCCTTTGCAAGGGCAGCGCGGGCGGGCGATATGGCTTGCTGTAGGGACGGATGCCATACGGATGCAATACGCGCGCACTACGCGCCGCATACGCATTTTTTTCAATCTGCACTGGAAATTCCTGCGCGCCTGTCGTATGACGCCGCGAACACCGAAAAGGGCATGACCATGGCAAAAATCACCTATGTAGAGTTTGGCGGCAAAGAACACATCATCGAAGTGGCCAATGGCATGACCGTCATGGAAGGCGCACGCGACAATGGCGTGAAGGGTATCGAAGCCGATTGCGGCGGTGCCTGTGCCTGTTCGACCTGCCATGTTTATGTCGATGAAGCTTGGGTGTCGCGCCTGCCGAAAAAGGACGCGATGGAAGAAGATATGCTTGATTTCGCCTATCAACCCGATGCCGCCCGCTCGCGCCTGACTTGCCAGTTAAAGGTCAGCGATGCGCTGGACGGGTTGCGGGTCTATATGCCTGAAAAGCAAATCTAATGAAATACTTGGCCCTCGTCGCGGTGCTTTGGGGCAGCGCGGCTTTGGGCAATACTGCCTGCGTGGATGGGCTTTGCTATACGGACAAAGGCGGGCCAACAGGCTACGGCCACGCAATCCTTGGCAGTCTGCCTGAATGGCGTGAAATCACTTTTCAGGGCCGCCGTTTTGCATTCGAGACTGGGTTTATCGAAGACACCGCGCCGCGCATGGCGGACGTGAATGGCGATGGCCTGCCCGAGGCATTGGTTGTGCATACGCGGCCAAACCTTGGCGCGCGGTTGGTGGTTTTATCCTTGCCTGATCTGCGCGAAATTGCTGCAACGCCCCCTATCGGCCAGCATCACCGCTGGCTTGCCGTGATTGGATCTGGCGATTTTGATGGCGATGGCCTTACTGAAATCGCCTATATCGACCGCCCACATTTGGCACGCGAATTGGTGTTTGTGCGTCTGGAAAACGGGCATTTACAAGAGGTTGACCGCCAGTCAGGTCTAACAAATCACCGTATCGGCGACGAGACCATCCGCAGCGCAGTGCGCGCCTGCGCGGGCGACGTTTTGCTGATGTCGGGCGATTGGCGGCGGATCATGGTTGCGAAAATTGGCCAAATTTCACAAGACCTTGGCGCGTATTCCCTCGATGCCTGGAATCGCGCGCTGGCTTGCCCTAACTAGATCGCTGCCCTTAGAACGCCGCAGCCGTCCCGTCATAATTTTCAAAGCAGCCCGTGGTTTGTAGGGATAAGCGCGCAAAGCATTGTGCCAAACCCTGCGCTGATTGGGTAGGCGTTACATCTGCCCCTTGCCCGCCCATATCTGTTTGCACCCAGCCCGGATGATAGATGCCCACGGCAATTCCTTCCCGCGCCAAATCTGTGGCCAAATTGCGCCCGAGGTTCAGCGCAGCCGCCTTGGACGCGCGGTAAATATAGCTGCCACCCGGTGCGCGGTTATTAGACCCCATAATTGATGAGATGATGGCCACTTTGCCCCGCGCCGCCCGCAGTTGCGGCAAAAAGGCCTGCACCGTTTGAAAAACACCCGTGACATTGGTGGCAAAACTATTGGCCCAAAGCTGCGCCTCATAGCCATTGTCCAAGGCTTCGCCCTTGTCCAAATAGACGCCCGCATTGCAAATCAGCAAATCGATTCTACTTCCGATTTGCGCCGATGCCGCCTGCAAGGCTGCGGGGTCTGTCACGTCTAGGGCAATCTGCCCAGCAGTGGGCTGGCGCGCGCCTGCCATCACCTGCGCACCCGCGCCCGCACAATGCTGCGCCAAAGCCAGCCCAATGCCGCGATTAGCCCCTGTGATCAAAACACGCATCAGTTCACCTTGGCGCGGGGCATAAAGGGCAGGGGGGCGACGGGGATACCGTCTTCTAGCAAGGCGCGCGCCTCATCCATTTTCGCTTCGCCATAAATGGCGCGGGTGGGCGCTTCGCCCAGATGGATTTTGCGCGCTTCGGCCGCGAAATTCATGCCCACGTAATCGGAATTTGCCTCGATGATTTGCCGCATCTGCGCCATCGCCTGTTCTACATCGGTCTGGGGCTGGGTCAGGGGCGCGGGCGCGTCGTCGCTTGTTTTGCTGGAAATGGCAGGCGCCATCAAGCCCTTGCTTATATGCGCATCACCGCAGGTCGGGCATACCAAATGGCCCGCCTGCGCCAAAGCGTCAAACGCCAAAGACGAGGTGAACCAACTGTCAAAACTGTGATCCCTGTCGCAGCGCAAGGTGAAACAAATCATCCTAAATTCCCAACACGTTTAATACGTTGAATGTAGGCGTTTTTAGCCCCGCCGCAAGCCCTGCCTTACGCGCCAAGTTCCGTGCTGGCCTTTAAAATCAATTCGGCCAGTTCTGCCTCATGCACGGCTTTAGCCGCCTTTCGCGCAGAAAACCATTTACGACGGCGTTCTTTGTATTCAGGGAATTTCGGTTCTAGCCGCCCGACGCGCAAAGAGTAAACCGTCACTTCGCAACGCTGGGTAGGTTTGGATGGATGCAGCTTATCATACTGAAAACGGCCAAAGGTTTGGTCACAGACCGCCCCGCGTACCCCAGCTTCTTCCCATGCTTCAAGTGCGGCGGCCTCATAACCGGTTCGCCCATCCATTGGCCAGCCTTTTGGCAAAACCCAACGCCCCGTATCGCGGCTGGTTATAAGCAAAATCTCAACTTGCCCGCGCTTTTTGCGCCAGCACAGGGCCGCTATTTGTGGGCGGATCAGTTCTACAGGTGGCACTGCCATCCCCAAAAGGTTGCGCGGTAACAGGGTCATTTCGCTGCTCTCATTTTTAATCTGTGTCGCGCCGATAACGGGAAATTACAATATCATGCTGAATTATTTGTGAAGATACTTGGCTAAAACGTAGCAGTGCTGAAATTAAAGGCTAAACGGCGTCCCAAAACCGGGCGGGAATTTCCACCACAGGATCGCCTTTGATCATTTGCGGTTTGTTCCATGCATAGATTGGGCGGCGCCATGTCAGCAGGCGGCGGGCGGTTGCAAAAAAGCCGTCGCCATCAATGGGGGTTGATTTTTTCATCAGATCAAACAGCGCATTGCGCCGCGCGATATGGGCCGTCCATCCCACTGACGTGGCATCACGGTCGCCATTGCGCGCCGCCGAAAAGGCCAAGTCGACCGACCCGAAATGGAACATATACAGATGCGGGTCGATGTGAAAATTGCGTCCTTTGATACGGTGATGACCCGCGCCCCAACGCAAGGATTTGGTGATGATATTGGGTTTGGTATAGCGGGCCGAGACCATCGCATAATGACGCTGCGCCAAGAAGCCCTTGGTCAAATCCAGTTCCGCCTCGCGGTCGACGTGCTGAATGACATCCAGCCCCAGCGCCGAAACCGAAGACGGCAGGTCTTTGTTGGACAGATATTCATGCAGGTTCACACCCAAATTCGGGTCAACCACGATAAATTCGTCCACATCCATCGCAATCACAATGTCATAGCTGGCAAATAGGGCGGCGGCGAAATTTGATGACGCTTGGGCGCGGAACCTCTCACCAATGATCACGCTGCGGGGGATGTTTGGCAGCTGTATTGTGTTCACCTCGCGTGCGGCATCGGGGATGGTCTGATCCTGCCCATCAAAAATGACGAATAGGTTTTTCAGCCCGAAAATCGCGCCGTAATAGGCAATCCAACGTGTCAAAAACAAGGTATCATTGCGCACCGTCGTCATGATTGCCACGCGCTTCATTGCAGTATCCTTTGCCGCTGTAGCCGCGCGTTTTTCATGCAGGCGCGCGATTGTCAATTCTTGCTCGCCAAGTCCTGTAAGTCCAAACTTTGTACCAAGACACCTTTTGCATCGTAAATTAACAAGGTTTGCGAGGTTGTGACAACCGCGCTCCAGCTCGTGCCAAAGGTGACTGCTTGCGCCACCGCGCCTTTTGGCAGCACAATATCGGGCGGCAAAGCGGGGATTTGCGCCCGCCCGTCTGGCATGCGGGTGACAAGCAGATAAACCACCGCTATGACACCCAAAATCATGGTGATCATCAGTGTGGTCACCAAGCCTTTTAGAAAGCGCAGCGACGGGGGCAAGCCCTGTTCTTCTGCCGGAGTGTCTGCCATGCCAAACCCCTTTGACGAAGACCTTGAAGATGACAGCGCCGAAGTGGCGGGCGAAATCACGGTCATCCTGCACGATGCCGCCCCCCGTCTTGATAAGGCTTTGGCCGCCGCTGTGCCAGAGGGGGCAGAGCTGTCACGCTCGCGTTTGATGAAAATGATCGAGGCGGGGGATGTCTGGCGCGGCGGCGCGCCTGTGACGGATGCCAAGGCACGTGTGCAGGCGGGCGATGTGATTATCCTGCACCTTGCCGCGCCCGAAAATCTGGACACGTTGCCAGAAGATATTCCGTTGACAATTATGTATGAAGATAAAGAGCTGATTGTCATCGATAAACCCGCAGGCATGGTGGTGCATCCCGCGCCTGGCACGCCATCGGGCACGCTGGTAAATGCGCTGCTGCATCATTGCGGCGATACACTGGCGGGTATTGGCGGGGCGCGCCGCCCAGGCATTGTGCACCGGATTGATAAGGATACGACAGGCCTTTTGGTCGTGGCGAAAACCGACCGCGCGCATCATGCGCTGTCAGAACAATTTGCCGACCATTCGGTGACGCGGCGCTATCTGGCGGTGGTGCATGGTGCCCCGTCTGCCTATGATCCGCGCATTCGGGGCTTGCGCGGTGTGACATTCGAAGGCGCGGGGATTTTAAAGATCGCAACCCAGCTTGCGCGGCACAAGCATGACCGCCAACGCCAAGCGGTGATATGGGACAACGGGCGTCACGCCGTCACCCGTACCCGCGTGATAGAAGAACTTGGCCCATCTGCCGCCCTGATCGAATGCTGGTTGGAAACGGGGCGCACACACCAAATTCGCGTGCATATGTCTTATGCGGGCCACGGGCTGCTGGGCGATCAAACCTATGGCGGGTCGCGCAAATTTTCGCCCAAAATCTATGCGGCAGCGTCGGAACTGGCCAATACATTCCCGCGCCAAGCGCTGCATGCCGCCTCTTTGGGGTTTGATCACCCCAAAACGGGCAAGCGGATGGAATTTACCAGCCCCTTGCCTGCAGATTTGTCCACGCTGATTGAGGCTTTACGCGCTGGCGCGGCAAGTGAGCGGCCAACCGCTTAGGAATGTGTTCATATTTTTGTGACCCTCTCTTGCGTGCCAAAGTTGTGATACTTAGGTGGTAGCATCAGCGGGGGCGAGTGCGCACCGCGATTAACAGGAGCGTCAAAATGAGCACCTATCAAAACCTTCCAGCCCCAAGTCCTGAACAGGGGCTGAACCGTTATATGCAAGAAATTCGCAAATTTCCAATGCTGGAACCCGAACAAGAATACATGCTTGCCAAGCGCTGGGTTGACCATCAAGACAGTCAGGCCGCGCATAAAATGGTCACTTCGCACCTGCGGCTGGCGGCTAAAATTGCGATGGGTTATCGCGGCTATGGCCTGCCCCAATCAGAAGTGATTTCCGAGGCGAATGTGGGCCTGATGCAGGCAGTCAAACGCTTTGATCCTGAAAAGGGCTTTCGGCTTGCGACCTATGCGATGTGGTGGATCCGCGCCTCTATTCAAGAATACATTCTGCGGTCGTGGTCACTGGTAAAAATGGGCACGACATCGGCGCAGAAAAAGCTGTTTTTCAACCTACGCAAGGCCAAAGCCAAGGTTGGCGCGTTGGAAGAAGGCGATTTGCGCCCCGAAAACGTAGCGCGCATTGCGACCGAATTGAACGTGACCGAAACCGAAGTCATTGACATGAATCGCCGCCTGTCAGGCGGGGACGCTAGCCTGAACGTGACAGTGGGCAGCGAAGAGGGGAGCAGCACCCAGTGGCAAGATTGGTTGGAAGATGAAGACAGCGATCAAGCCGCCGATTACGAGGCGAAGGACGAATTTGACACCCGCTATGCCCTGCTGGGACAGGCGATGTCAGTGCTGAACGAACGCGAACGCGACGTGCTGGCCAAGCGCCGCCTTGCTGAAACACCGATTACGCTGGAAGAGTTGTCCGAAGCTTATGGCGTCTCGCGCGAGCGTATTCGGCAAATCGAAGTGCGCGCTTTTGAAAAGCTGCAAGAACGGATGCGCGAACTTGCCAAAGCCAAGGGCATGGCAGTTCCAGCGTAAACGCAGGTGGGCGGGCCGCAGTTGCGCGCCCGCCCAAAACCGCCTATGCATCTCCAAACTTAGCCCATAGGATGATGCCCATGAACATGCTGGACACTTTCATAAAACCAATGCACCCCGAAGGGCGTAAGTTTGTGGCCATCGCAGCGGGTATATCCGTGCTGGCCTTTATGATCTGGGATCCGCTGGGTTGGATTTGCCTTGGGCTTACGGTTTGGACATATTACTTTTTCCGCGACCCAAAGCGTTCCGTTCCAGATGCGCGCGGTCTTATCCTTTCGCCTGCAGACGGGGTTATTTCTTTGATCGAACGCGCCGTGCCGCCGCCCGAATTGGGGGCAGGGGACGGCCCGCTTTTGCGTGTTTCGGTGTTCATGTCGGTGTTTAACTGCCATGTGAACCGCGCGCCTATTGCAGGCAAATTGGTGAAAATGGCCTACCGCCCAGGCAAATTTCTGAATGCGTCAATGGACAAAGCGTCCGAGGATAACGAGCGTAACTCCTTGCTTTTTGACATTGAAGGCGGACGCAAACTGGTGGTCGTGCAAATCGCAGGCCTGATTGCCCGGCGCATCGTGCCCTTTGTCACCGAGGGACAAACCCTGCGCACAGGAGAACGTTTTGGCCTGATCCGTTTTGGTTCGCGTCTGGATGTCTATCTGCCCGACGGGGTAGAGCCGCTGGTCTGCCTTGGCCAAACGATGATTGCAGGCGAGACTGTGCTCGCAGAGCTTGGCCGCGAGACATTGGCGCGCAGCGCCAATTTGGAATAACGCATGGCAATCTTGCCAAAGTCCACTCCGCGCCGCACAACGCCGCGCCGCGTGATGAATCTGTGGCAGCTTTTGCCCAATTTAGTGACAGTCG
>CAXNJD010000006.1:0-11669 GCA_964202545.1 Cypionkella sp. | reverse complement strand
CCACGGCGGTCAAGCTGCCAACCCGGGCCTTCGGGCTGAAGTTCCCTGTGGAGGTCTCTGCCCGCCCACGAGTAAGACCCGGTGGCTTATGGGCAGACCTTTCCACGCAAGGCCCCTATTCGGCATTGCTCCGGGTGGGGCTTGCCATGCCAGTCTTGTTGCCAAGCCTGCGGTGGGCTCTTACCCCACCTTTTCACCATCACCGCTGATCCGCAGAGCCTTGGCCCTGCACAGCGGCAGACTTTTCTCTGTGGCGCTTTCCCTGAGGTTGCCCTCGCTGGGCGTTACCCAGCACCCTTTCTTCATGGAGTCCGGACTTTCCTCGGGGTTTCCCCCGCGATCATCCAGCCATCCGCGCAAGGGGCGCTTTAGGCCAAGGCAGGGGTTTGGTCAACGGCTAAGAATTTGGGGCAAAGCGGCGGGCCAAGTCGCAGGCAAGGGCCGCATCCCAACCATCCAAAGCACCCCGCGCCCAAGGACGAAATCGCAGGCGAAAGGCGGCGAGTAGAGCACCAGCGGGCGCATCGGGGTAGCCAAAGGCGCGAGCGGCATCATGGAACTGCGCTGGATCAGCAGGTGCGTCCGCCTGCGGCCAGATTGACAGCCCAGCGCGGGCCAAGCGTTGCCAATCAAACCGCGCGCCTGGGTCGACTTTGCGCGTAGGGGCCATATCGGAATGGGCAATCACATGGGCGGGCGGGATATCCCAACGGGCCATCAGACCGGTCAGCAAGGTTTCCAGCCTGTCCATTTGCCGCGCTGCAAAGGGGTGATCGCCCCTATTGGCGATTTCGATGCCAATAGAATGGCTGTTGATATCAGTCAGCCCTGCCCAAGCCCCTGCGCCTGCATGCCATGCGCGCTGCGTCTCGTCCACCAACGCCTCGGCGTGGCCTGTCTCATATATCAGCCAATGGGCAGACACTTCATGCGCGGGGTCGCACAGCCGCGCCCTAGCCTCGCCGGCGGTGTTCATAGCCGTGTAATGCAGCACAATCAGGCTGGGGCGCGCGTTATTTCTGCGCGGCCCAAAGTTCGGTGAAGGAAACCCCCCGCTTATGGTATAACCGCGCGGTAAGGGGATGGATCCCAGCCGCAGGCGTAGCCGTCGCCGTCAGGGTCAACACCCAAACGGTCACGGTCTGGCCCGCCAGCGGCCAAAAACGCTTCTTGCGCCAGATCAAAATTTGCATAGGGCGCACAGGCCACTTCGACCTTTTTGAATTTAAAGGGCGAGCGGCGGAACAATTTCACACCAACGGGGTGCTGCGTTGCCAAAGCATATTCCACAATGCTGGGGCCAACTTGCCCTGTGCGCTGCGGCAAAGCGCCGGGTTGGTCAATTTGATATTGGGCGCGGTTGCGCTCGATACGGGCCCTATCGCTTTCGATGGTTTCGCGAGAAGCTACTGCCTCGAAGTCTTGTTCATCCGACACGCCGCCCACTGCGGCCATTTCCGATACTGTTTCCGTAATGCCAACGGGCGCATTGCCACGCGGGCGCACGGCGGCCAAGTCGCCAATGGCTGGTGCGGGGGCAAGGGTCGCCGCCCCAATCACGCGCCCCGCATTCGGGTCAGCCGCGGGCGCCAAGGGTGCTGCGATGGCGGCCACGGGCGCGGGCTGTGCGCCGCCCAAAAGGGCTGCTTGTTCTTGCAATGATCGGGGGGCAAGTGGGTTAGCATTGCCAGCGCCCACTGGCGCAGTTCCTTGGGCGTTGGCGATAGCGGCTGCCGCACCTGCGGTGGAAAATCCCGAGCCCGCCTGTGGCAGAATACCCGTGCCCGCCGACATGGGCTGGGCCAAAACCGCTTGGCGGTTGGCGATATAGCTATCGTAATCTTGAAACCCCACGCCCAGCCCCGAATCTGGAACAGCGGGCGAGCAAGCCGCCAGCCCTAGGGCGGCGAAAACCAAATGATATGCACGCATTTTTGCCTCGGTCGTTTATTGTTTTGACGACCTTCTACCACCATTTTTCGGCCTTGGCCACAAATCCCGCTGATTTCTCTAAAACATAGGCGTGGTTCAGCAAATCTGCCTCACCCCACGCGCGGCCAATCAGTTGCAGGCCCAGTGGCAAGCCCTTGGAATCCAACCCCATTGGCACGGATATGCCAGGCAATCCTGCAAGGTTCAGCGTGATGGTGAACACATCGTTCAGATACATTTCCACGGGGTCGGTTGTGCCTTGTTCACCCAATCCAAAGGCAGGCGTGGGTGTGGCGGGGGCCAAAATGCAATCAATACCGTTCGCAAAAGCCGCCTCGAAATCGCGCTTTATCAGGGCACGCACGCGGCGGGCGCGGTTGTAATAGGCATCATAAAACCCTGCCGATAGCACATAGGTGCCCACCATGATACGGCGCTGCACCTCGGGGCCGAACCCTTCGGCCCGCGTCTTTTCATACATTTCGGTGATGCCATCGCCAGCGGCGAGCGCGGCGCGGTGGCCATAACGCACACCATCATAGCGGGCAAGGTTACTGGATGCTTCGGCAGGCGCGATGATATAATAAGTGGGCAGGGCGTATTTCGTGTGCGGCAGGGAAATATCCACCACCTCGGCCCCCGCCGCGCGCAGCATATCTGCGCCTTTGTCCCACAGCGCCGCGATTTCTCTTGATAGACCGTCCATGTGATATTCGCGCGGGATGCCAATTTTCTTGCCCCGAATATCGCCTGTCAGCGCTGCCTCAAAATCTGGCACGGTGATATCGGCAGATGTCGAATCTTTCGGGTCATGCCCCGCCATCGCCCCTAGCATAATCGCTGCATCGCGCACAGACTTTGTCATTGGGCCTGCTTGATCAAGGCTAGAGGCATAGGCAATAATCCCATAGCGCGACACGCGGCCATAGGTGGGCTTGATCCCCGTGATGCCGCAAAAGGCAGCAGGCTGGCGAATCGATCCGCCTGTATCCGTGCCCGTCGCGCCAAGACACAAATCCGCCGCTACAGCAGCAGCCGACCCGCCCGAAGAGCCGCCAGGCGTCAGTTTGCGCGCGTCCACCTTCCACGGGTTGACCGCTGGGCCGTAGCACGAGGATTCGTTCGACGAGCCCATCGCAAATTCGTCCATGTTCAACTTGCCAAGGCATACCGCGCCTGCGTCGAACAGTTTGGTCGTAACCGTGCTGTCATATTGCGGCAAAAACCCGCGCAGAATGTTGGATGCGGCCTGTGTTGGCACGTCCTTGATGCAAAATAAATCCTTTATCCCCAAAGGTATGCCGCACAGGCTGGGGGCATCGCCGCCCTTCAGGCGCGCATCCGCCTCCCGCGCCTGCACCAACGCAAGTTCGGGGGTTTTGTGCACAAAAGCATTCAGCCCGTCGGCCGCATCAATGGCCGTCAAGCAGGACATCGTCAGATCGGTGGCCGATACGTCGCCCGCGCGCAGGGCATCGCGGGCGGCGGAAATAGTCCAAGTCGCGCTCATTCAACCACCTTCGGCACTGCAAAAAATCCTTCGCGCGCATCGGGCGCGTTGGCCAAAACTGCGGCCTGCTGATCGCCGTCATTAACCATATCGGCGCGCCGTTTCAGCCGCTGCGGCGTGACCGATGTCATCGGTTCAATGCCCGACACATCCACTTCGTTCAGTTGCTCCATAAGACCCAAAATGCCCGAAAGCTTTTCGGCCAAGGGGGGCAAATCGCCCGTCTCTACCCGAATGCGGGCCAGTTTAGCCACTTTGCGCGCGGTATCAATGTCGATGGACATGGGATGCTCCGTTTAAATTGCCCCCTGTTTACCCGCGCGGGCCATTTGCTGCAAGGGGCGCTAAGGCGCGCGTTTCGCGGCAAAAAACGTCTTTAGCAGGTCTTCGGATTCCTCCGAGCCTATCCCATCATAAACCTGCGGCGCGTGGTGGCATTGCGGGTGCGAAAACACCTTTGCCCCCACCATCACCCCGCCCGATTTAGGATCGCTCGCGCCATAATAAAGCCGCCCCACCCGCGCTGCCGCAATCGCGGCTGCACACATCGCGCAAGGCTCTAGCGTTACATACAAATCCGCGCCCGTCAGCCGTTCGGCCCCCAGACGCGCGCACGCCTCGCGGATCACAAGCATTTCGGCATGGGCAGTCGGGTCACCGAGTTCGCGCGTGCGGTTGCCCGCCTGCGCCAAAACTTCGCCGCCCAGCACCAAAACCGCGCCCACGGGCACCTCGCCCCGCGCGCCTGCCGCGCGCGCCTCGTCAAGGGCGGCATCCATATAGGAGGTAAAGGCGCGTTGCTCTTTCATATTGGTTCAAATATCCTAAGGGCGCGGGGGCAAGCCCCTGCTTTCTCGCGCAGGGATGCGCCAAGCCCAAGGATGCCTGCTATGGCCGAAAAGACAAGCCCCCCTAAATCCGCACCACCCCCCGCAGGCGAGCGTATCGCCAAAGTTCTGTCGCGCGCTGGCGTTGCATCGCGGCGCGAGGCGGAACGGATGATCGAACTGGGCGAGGTTTCGGTGAACGGCGCGGTTATCACGTCCCCTGCCCTCAACGTCACGCCTGCCGACAAAATCCTTGTGCGCGGCAAAGCGATAAGCGAGCCTGAACCCGCGCGCCTGTGGCTGTATTACAAACCCGAAGGGCTGGTTACATCTGCGTCTGATGAAAAGGGGCGCGAGACGGTGTTTGACAATCTTCCCCCAGAATTGCCGCGTGTTATGTCCATCGGGCGGCTGGATTTAAATTCTGAAGGCCTGCTTTTGCTGACCAACGACGGCGGGTTAAAGCGCCGTCTTGAACTGCCGTCAACGGGTTGGCTGCGCAAATATCGCGTGCGGGTGAACGGCAATCCGATGGACCCCGATCTGGAACCCCTGCGCAAAGGGATCGAGGTTGAGGGAGAGCGGTTTCAGCCAATGCAAGTGGTCATCGACCGTATCCAAGGCGCGAATGCGTGGCTGACTGTGGGCCTGCGCGAGGGGAAAAATCGCGAAATTCGCCGCGCGATGGCGGCGATTAACCTAACCGTCAACCGCCTGATCCGCATCTCTTACGGCCCGTTCCGATTGGGTGAAATGACGCCGGGTATGGTGGAAGAGGTCAAACCCCGCGTGCTGCGCGAACAACTGGGCGAAGGCGGCGGCAAGGATGCAGGTGATGGCCCTGCCCGCGCGCGTCCGACAAGGTCTTTGCAGCGCGATGCGAAAATGGCTGCCGAACGCAGTGCAGCGATACAGGCGGGTGCGAGCGAGCGCGAATTTATCCGCAGGCCGCGCCCAACCAGCGCCGCCCGCCCCACCTCTGGGGCCGAAAAACCCCGCCCTAGCGCGCCAAGGGGCGGCCCAAAACGCGGCTAACCTCTGTCCATGTGCCGCAAATCGCCCGCTTTTCCCCCCTTGCCCCCTAGCCGCACGAGTGCAGAATGCATATAGTGCCTCTAGCGGAAACAATCTTCGCGCTATTGGCCGCTGGAGGCGGCTTGCCAGAATGACACCAAAGCGTCTTCAAAGCCTGTCTTATTACCTGCTGATGGGTCTGATCATTTATGTTTCGGTCTTAGGGGGCTAACTTTATGGCGCAACGCTATAGCGGAAAATACAGCCCAAGCCCTGCGGCGAATGAAGCCGCACCCGTGGCCGTTCCGCCCATTCAACGCCTGCGGCTGATGTTTTTGTTGCCCTATCTATTTCTGGCCAGCGCCTTTTTTGGGGGTGGGCCGAATCAGTTGTTTCTGGGCTTAGGCACCTTTGCTGTGCTGACCGCCTCGGCATGGGTCACCCGCGAAGGACTGCGCGCGCAGGCCGAATTTGATGCCCGCAAGGTTGCGCGCCCGCCCAAATTGCCGCGCAAACTGCTGGGAAATGTTCTGATGGCGGCAGGCCTTGGCCTTGGCGCAGTGCTTGCGGGGCAGCCGATGCTGTATGTGGCCCTGTTCGCCGCGACGGGCGTTGTATTGCATGGGCTAGCCTTTGGGGCCGACCCGCTGCGCGCCAAAGGGCTGGACGGGACAAATGATTTTCAAAACGACCGTGTGGCCCGCGCCGTGGAAGACGCCGAAGCAATGCTGACCGCCATGGCCGAGGCGATTGCCCGCACCAAAGACCGCGCTTTGGCTGTGCGGGTCGAAACCTTTGCCCATACCGCGCGAAGCCTGTTTCGCAACATCGAAGATGATCCCGGAGATCTGACCGCCGCGCGCAAATATCTGACTGTTTATCTAATGGGCGCGCGCGATGCGACAGCCAAATTTGCTGACCACTATGCCAAAACCCGCGATGCCGCCGCTCGCCATGATTACGAAGTGCTGCTGCGCGATTTGGAAACAACCTTTGCCAGCCGGACCAAAGCGCTGATTGGCCAAGGCCGCACGGGGCTTGACGTGGAAATATCCGTGCTGCGCGACCGGTTGAAACTGGAAAACTAATCCCCGCGCCTGAGGCGCAAACTAACCATCGTGCCTTAGGCGCAAACGAAATCCCGCGCTATGGCGCATTTGACACAGGACGCAATGATGAGCACCGATACCCGCACAGCCGCCGCCACCGCCCTTGCCGAAGCGGAAAAGATTACCGCCAATATCCTGCCTGCGCCCAGCACGGCGCTGATCACGCTTGATGCCGCCCCCGCCAAAGAGGCTGGCGAAATTCGCAAGCGGATGGACGAGATTGATATGGGCAACACCCAATCGATCATTTCTTTCGGATCACGCGCGCAGGCGGAATTGCAGGCCATCAGCCAAGAAATGCTGGCAGGGGTCAAGAACAAAGATGTCGGCCCCGCAGGGGATAGTTTGCGCAGCATGGTCACCACGTTGCGCGGCTTTACCGTGTCTGAACTGGATGTGCGCCGCGAGCGGGTTTGGTGGGAAAAGCTGCTAGGCCGCGCCGCGCCCTTTGCAAATTTTGTCGCAAAATTTGAAAAGGTTCAGGGCCAGATTGACATGGTCACGAACGATCTTTTGCGCCACGAGCATACGCTGTTGAAAGACATCAAGTCGCTGGATTTGCTGTATGAAAAGACGCTTGATTTCTACCACGAACTGGCGCTTTACATCGCGGCGGGCGAGGCGAAACTGGCCGATCTAGACAAGGTCACCATCCCCGCAGGTGAGGCAAAAGTGGCAGCGGCCCCAGAGGCTGACCAAGTGATTACGGCGCAGGAACTGCGCGATTTGCGCGCCGCGCGCGACGATTTGGAACGCCGTGTGCATGATCTAAAGCTGACGCGCCAAGTGACGATGCAATCCTTGCCATCTATCCGTTTGGTGCAAGAAAATGACAAATCTTTGGTCACCAAAATCAATTCAACCTTGGTCAATACCGTGCCTTTGTGGGAAACCCAACTCGCACAGGCAGTCACGATCCAACGCTCGCGCGAGGCGGCAGAAGCGGTCCGCGCGGCCAATGATTTGACCAACGAACTGCTCACCTCGAACGCGGAAAACCTTAAGGAAACCAATCGCATTGTGCGCACAGAAATGGAGCGCGGAGTGTTTGATATTGAGGCCGTGCGCACGGCGAATGCCATACTTGTGGCCACAATTGAAGAAAGCCTGAAGATCGCCGACGAGGGCAAGGCCAAACGCGCCAGCGCAGAAGAAGAACTTGTCAAGATGGAGGCGGACCTGCGCGATGCCTTGGTTGCCGCCAAATCGCGCGGTACGGCATCGGGCGCAAATATTGGTGGGTCTGTATAGGCATGGGATTTAGCGCGCAGATGCAAGGTCTGGGGCGGACGGCACTTGCAACAGCCGCCCTGGGCCTTGCTGCCTGCGCGCCAACGCCCAAGCCCCAATTTGCGCCGCCGCCAATCGCTCCAAGCAGCGAAAGCACTGCGCTTGCCGCCTATTATGCGGGCGTGCAGCAATCATTGCTGGCACAGGGGTTGTTGCGCACCGATGGTGGGGGGGCAGATACGCCGCTTACCGCCACAATGTTGGCTAATAATTTCCTGCGCATTGCTATGTATGAAGAACATGGCAAATTCGCGCGTGGCGAGACGCCACTTCTGCTCACCCGCTGGTCGGGGCCTGTGCGGGTGGCGGTGAACTTTGGGCCGTCAGTTCCCGCTGCATTGCAGGCCACTGACCGCGCGCGGATCGCGTCCTATTTGGCGCGATTGTCACGGCTGACGGGGCTTTCCATTGGGCTGGTGTCACAGACCGCCAACTTCACTATTGCCATTACTTCGGAAGACGAGCGCCGCGCGCTGGGCCCGATGATCACCGCATCCCTGCCGCAGATCAACGCGGCCCAAGTGGCAGGCGTCACGGGCATGGACCGCAGTATCTACTGCCTTGTGTGGACACAGAGCAACGCCGCGACCAACAGCTATGAGCGGGCCTTTGTCTTTATCCCTGCCGAGCATCCAGATTTGATGCGTCTGGCCTGTATGCACGAAGAAATCGCCCAAGCACTGGGTCTTCCGAATGATTCGGGCTTGGCACGGCCATCGATTTTCAACGATGATGAGGAATTTGCACTGCTGACACGTCAGGACGAGTTGTTGTTGCGTATGCTTTACAGTCCCGCCCTGCGAAATGGTATGACCGAGGCCGAGGCGCGCCCCATTATCGAAGGCTTGGCGCGCGGCCTTTTGGGTGGCAATACTTAACGGCCCATTGGGCGAGGAGGATATTATGGTTTTTGGATTTTTAGGCGGCGAATTTGTTGATGTCATCACTTGGCTGGACGAGACGCGCGACACAATGGTCTGGCGGTTTGAACGCCACGGCAACGCGATCAAATACGGCGCAAAACTGACTGTGCGCGAAGGGCAAGCGGCAGTGTTCGTCCACGAGGGCCAGCTGGCCGATGTGTTCACACCTGGCATGTATGTGTTGGAAACCAACAACATGCCGATCATGACCACGCTGCAGCATTGGGATCATGGCTTTGACAGCCCCTTCAAATCGGAGATTTATTTCATTAACACCACGCGGTTTAATGATCAGAAATGGGGCACAAAGAACCCCATTATCGCGCGCGATCCCGAATTTGGCCCCGTGCGTCTGCGCGCCTTCGGGTCGTATTCAATGCGCGTGGGTGACCCTGCAAAATTCCTAACCGAGATTGTCGGCACAGATGGTGAATTTACCGCCGATGAAATCAGCGAACAAATCCGCAATATCATAGTGCAGGAAGTTAGCCAGATTTTGGCCAAATCGGGCATTCCCGTGCTGGATATGGCGGGCAACACCGCCGATTTGGGCGGGTTGGTTACCACCGCCATTGGCCCCAAAGTTGCCGAATATGGCCTAAGCATTCCAGAATTCTACATCGAAAACATCAGCCTACCCGCCGAGGTGGAAAAGGCGCTGGATAAGCGCACCTCGATTGGCGTTGTGGGTGATTTGAACAAATACATGCAGTTCAATGCCGCCGAAGGGCTGGCGCAGCCAAACTCCGCTATGGGGGCCACGTTGGGGGCTGCTATGGGCGCGGGCATGGGTGCGGCCATCGGTGCAGGGCAAGTCGGGCCATGGGGCGCAGCAGCCCCTGTAGCACCAGCGCCTGCCGCGCCGCCGCCTTTACCGCAAGGAGGCGCGGCCTGGCATGTGGGCATTGATGGGCAAACCAAAGGCCCGTTTGCCGAGGCCGATTTGGCCGCAATGGCTGCCGCAGGCACGCTAACCGCCACCACGCTGGTGTGGCGCGAAGGGCAGGATAGCTGGAAAGCCGCCGCAGAAACCGCGCTGGCGAAATTGCTGAAATCCGCCCCACCGCCATTACCACAGGCCTAACATGCAAGGCGATGTAATCGAGGCCCATCGCTGGCCTTGCGAGAAGTGCGGATCAGATCTGCGCTTTGCGCCCGATAAGGGGGAGCTTGAATGCAACCATTGCGGCCATGTGCAAGACATGTCCAAACCAGACACTCGCGCGGCAGGCAAGGCTTTTCAAGAGCTTAACCTTAAGCAGGGGCTGGCAAACGATCTGCCAGACGCCGCGAGCGAAGATGTGCGATCCACCAGTTGCCCCAGTTGCGGCGCGGTGGTGGAATTTTCGGGGGCCAATCACGCCGCCAATTGCCCCTATTGTGCAACGCCCGTGGTTGTGGATACGGGCGCGCGCAGGTCAATTAAACCGCAGTCGCTGCTGCCCTTTGCCCTGACCGAAAACCAGGCTCGCGATGCGCTGTCCAAATGGCTGGGAAGCCTGTGGTTTGCACCAAACGGCCTGCTGGAATACACCCGCAAGGGCCGCGCCATGGCAGGGATCTATGCCCCGTTTTGGACATTTGATGCCGCCACATCGACCCGCTACACAGGAGCGCGCGGCGAGCATTACTATGAAACGCGCACCGTCACAGTCAATGTGAACGGCAAATCTCAGCGCCGTACCGAGCAGGTGCAACGCACGCGGTGGTATCCCGCATCGGGCACAGTTTCGCGCGACTTTGACGATGTCATCACGCTTGCGTCCAAAAGTTTGCCGCAGCGTTTGGGCAATGAATTGACCCCATGGGATTTATCGGCGGCCCAGGCCTACAACCCCGATTATCTGGCGGGGTTTCAGGCCGAAGGCTATACGATTAGCCTTGCCGATGGCTGGACTGACGCACAAAATGTCATGGCCCGCGTTATTGAAATGGACATTCGCCGCGATATTGGCGGGGACGTGCAGCGGATTGACAGTGTGCAAACCCGTTACGCGGATGAAACCTTTAAACATGTTCTGCTACCTGTTTGGACAGCGGCCTATAAATATCGCGGCAAAAGTTATCGGTTTTTGGTAAACGGCCAAACGGGTGAAGTGCAGGGCGAGCGGCCCTATTCGGCATGGAAGATCGGTTTTGCCGTGCTGCTAGTTGTCACCCTGATTTTGGGCGCGATTTACCTAAATAACCCCGAAGATTTGGGTCTGCCACGCCCTGCGTGGATGGATAGCTTAGACAATTAGGGGGCGTATGCCGCCCCCTCGATCCTCGCCCCCGCAGGATATCTGGGTACTTAAAGAGAAGGATGAAGCTTAGACTTCCTAACTCTGCAAATATCCTGCGGGGGGTGAGGGCCAAGGGACCGTGGGGGCGGTATACGCCCCCTATTTGCGTATGGTGTCGCCCATTTGCAGCACGGGGAAAAGTTCGATCACCTCGCCGCCCAGCACTAGCTTTCCATCGCCGTGCGGTCTGCCCGCAACAATTTCTGCAGCCTTGCGGCCAATTTCGCGGCGGCAGGCATCCATCGTGGCCAGTTTGCGCGGCAGGCCATCAAGCAGTTCCACGCCGTTAAAGCCCGCAAGCCCCACGCGGTTTGGCACGTCAATGCCAGCATCTAGGCAGTACAGCAGGCCGCCAGCGCCGATCATGTCATTGGAATAATAGAGAAAATCTACATTCGGGCTACGGCGCAATACGGCTTCGGTCATCTCGCGCCCTTTCAGCAAGGCCGATCCGCCCGAATAAAACTCGCGGTCAATAAGTGGCACGCCAGCCTTTGCTAGCGCCTCTTCAAAACCTTCCAGCCTTTTGCGCGCACGGTGGTCATAGGGCATCATCGTGCCTAGAAAGGCAATATTGCGGTACCCTGCGGCCAAAATCGCTTCGGCCATTTGGCGGCCCGCACGGCGGTGCGATATGCCTACAGCGCTGTCGATTGCTGGCCCGTCAATATCCATAATTTCGACCACGGGAATGCCTGCGCGCGCCAGCATGGCCTGCGCCGCATCGGTGTGCTCAAGCCCAGCAAGAATAACCCCCGAAGGTCGCCAAGACAGCATTT
>CAXNJD010000005.1:0-12019 GCA_964202545.1 Cypionkella sp. | reverse complement strand
GGCAATCGCACACAAAAACCGCCCAGTGCGTGGGCGGCGATGGGGGTTGTGCCTGCGGAAAGTGGAAGTCTGCCCGACGCTTGGGGTTCGGTCATTTTGCCCGCAGGCGCGCGCGGCCCTGCGTTTCTGGTGACAGACAATTTCGCCGTGATAGAAACCTACAACCGCGCCGACAGTTATGTGATTGCCGTAGGACATTTATCTGACCGTATCAGGGAAGGCAAACCGTTCGTTCAAGAATGGCCGCGCGATTTGCGGGTTTTGACACTGGACGAACGTAAATCAATGCAGCAGGCATTGCTGGATCGTGGACTATATGCAGGGCAGGCCGATGGAAAGATCGGCCCCCTTTCTATGGCGGCGATCAAGGCGCTTCAGCGAAGTATGGGACGCATTCCTGATGGCTATGCCAGCACAGAAGTTCTTGGTCTACTGAAATAATCTGATGACCGATCTACCCATCGCAGCCATTTATCCAAGCTTGCGCGACGCCATCGCACAGCGCAAAATGGCCGTAATCGAGGCACCGCCCGGCGCGGGTAAAACCACTGGCGTGCCACTGGATTTGTTGGCCAGTGGGCTAATTTCTTGCCGCATCATCATGCTAGAACCGCGCCGCCTTGCCGCGCGCGCCGCAGCCGAACGCATGGCCGAAACCCTTGGCGAAGCGGTGGGCCAGACCGTGGGTTATCGCATTCGCGGCGAATCAAAAACCAGCGCTGCCACCCGTATCGAAGTGGTCACCGAAGGCATTTTGACGCGGATGATTCAGTCTGACCCAGAGCTGCGCGGCATTGGTGCGGTGATTTTTGACGAATTTCACGAACGCAGTTTGAACGCCGATCTGGGCCTTGCCCTTACCTTGGAAATTCGCGACGCGCTGCGCGACGATTTGGCGATTATCGTCATGTCCGCCACGCTTGATGGTGCCCCAGTGGCGGCGCTGATGGGTGATGCGCCGCGCATCACGTCCGAAGGGCGCGCGTATCCTGTGGAAACGCGTTGGCTGGGGCGCAGTCCCGATGCCAGCCTTCGTTTTCCTGCCGTGATGGCTGGGCTTGTCGTGCAGGCCGTTCAGGAAACCACAGGGGGCGTGCTAGTGTTTCTGCCAGGCGAAGGGGAAATCCGCCAAGTCGAGGCCCTACTTTCGGGCAAAGTCGCGGGCTGCAATATTCGCCCTCTGTTTGGCGCGATGGAGTTTGCAGCACAGCGCGCCGCCCTTGTGCCCAGCTATAACCGCAAAATTGTGCTGGCCACCTCTATTGCTGAAACTTCGCTGACTATCCCAGATATTCGGGTTGTTATCGATGGCGGGCGGGCGCGCCGCGCGCGGTTTGATCCTGCCTCTGGCATGTCGCGATTGGTGACCGAACGCGTTTCGCGCGCCGAGGCTACCCAGCGCGCAGGCCGTGCAGGGCGCGTGGCGGCCGGTATCTGCTATCGCGCGTGGACAAAGGGCGATGAGGGCGCGCTGGCCGCCTTTCCACCGCCCGAAATCGCCGTGGCTGACTTGACATCGCTCGCCTTGGAACTTGCGCAATGGGGCAGCGATGATCTTCCATTCCTCACCCCGCCGCCTGCCCCAGCCTTGGCCGAAGCGCGGGCGCTTCTGGCGGAATTGGGCGCGCTGGACGGCGGGCGCATTACCGAACATGGCCGCGCTTTGGCCGCGCTGCCGCTGCACCCGCGCCTTGGGCATATGCTTCTGCGCGCGGGGCCCTCCGCCGCCGCAATGGCCGCCCTTTTGGGCGAGCGCGACCCCCTGCGCGGCGCGCCAGCCGATCTAAACCTGCGCCTTGTCGCGCTGCGCGATGCCAAACGGTACGAGCGTGAGCATCCCTATCCCATTTCACACCCCACGCTGCAACGCATTCGGGATGAGAGTAAACGTCTAACCCGCGCACTACCGCAAGGCATTGATGATGCCGGGCTTTCCGCAGCCCAGATGGCTGCCCTTGCTTACCCTGATCGTGTCGGTCTGCGCCGCGCGGGCGATGCCCCGCGCTGGGTTTTATCGGGCGGTAAGGGCGCTGTGATGGCAGGTGGCCAACCACTATCATCGGCGCGGTTGATTGTTGCGACCGATCTGGATGGCGATCCGCGTGAAGCAACTATTCGGCAGGCGATTGCGCTAACCGAAGATGATTTGCGGGCAATGTTTTCACCCCAAATCAAATGGCGCAACATCTGCACGTGGTCACGACGCGAAGGCAAAGTCTTAGCGCGTAGTCAGGAATCCTTTGGCGCGCTGATATTGGCCGATCATGTATGGACGGGGGCTGCGCCCGACGATATCGCCCGCGCCGCTCTAGAAGGGCTGCGCAGTATTAGTCTGCCCTTTACGCCCGACGCCCGCCGCCTGCGCGCGCGGATTGAATTGGCGCGCGTGGTCGGGGATGCTTGGCCCGATTGCAGCGATGCAGGGCTCTTGGCCAGTGCTCAAGATTGGCTGCTGCCATTCCTGACCAAATGCAAGACCGAAGCCGATTTGCGCGCGCTGGATTTGACCGAAGCAATCAAAAGCCGCCTGACGTGGGATCAGTCAGAGGCGCTGAACCGCATCGCCCCCGCCCATTTTGAAACGCCGTTGGGCCGGCATGTGCCCATTGATTACGCCGGCGATGCCCCAGCGATTGAAATTCGCATTCAGGAAATGTTCGGCGTCAGCCAGCACCCCGTTGTTGGCGCGGCAAAAACCCCCCTGCGGGTCACCCTGCTATCGCCGGGGCACAAGCCGATCCAAGTGACGCAAGACATTCCCCGCTTTTGGGCGACGTCTTATGCAGATGTGCGCAAAGACATGCGGGGTGAGTACCCGCGCCATCCGTGGCCCGAAGACCCGCGCGAAGCAACGCCGACATTGCGCGCTAAGCCAAGGGGAAGCTAATGGTCGCCGTATCGCAGTTGATGTTCGGCCAGCATAGCAGGCGACAGCGGGTCATTTAGATCACGTATGATATCCGCCAATTTTGCGATGTTCGTCCCATTTGGGCTGTTTGCACGCTTCTTTAAAAATGGGTAGGCTTGCTGGGTAATTGCGAAATGGGGAATATAAATAGCATGCCCAGTCCTAGCCGAATACATTTGTATGAATTTACGCCGTCTTACCCGCAGTTTATCGTCGACAGCATTCTCGCATAACTCCTTGTGGGTAGAAACAACACTCGCGTTTCTATGGTCCGCCAAGAAATATTTCCAAATATCATCCAGTATATCCGCGGGCATTTGTGACAGAACAAAATCTAAGTCAGCAGACTTCAATAAGGCGTCATAGGTGAATCCATGTTCTCGTAACCAATTTGAGTGTCCGTGTTCACCACGTCGAACTGTGCGACCTTTACCATCCGATATGCGAAGTTTCTTCCAAAATTTCGCATATTTGGGACTTCGGAATACTCTTGGTCCAATCGATATGGCAAATGAGGGAATATAAAGACGTCGTTGCCGCTTGTCAGCCTTCCATTCTGCCGTTTCAAAGTCGATTAGCGCGGGCGGAAGGATTTCTCGGTGCAATTCGGACCCGTAAACATCTTTTCCACTTTCTTCGGCGCGGCGAAGCCAGTTCGCAGAATTCTGCAATGGGAACCATATGGAATCATTCAAGAAAACTAAGCGTTGCAGATTGGGCAAAACATCCTTCAAATCTAGGAAACCATCCCGATAACCCCCAAAATCATATCCGAAATTCGCCCGCTGAACGATGCGCCATGCCAATGGCTTTAACTGTACAAAATCATTATCGGATAGGGGTAAATTGCTAATGATCAAGGGACTGTAGCCATTTTCGACTATGTATCTTAACGAATGCAGATGGGTTTCCTGAACTCCGAACTGAGGAAAAATCAAATAAATTGCAACTTTACTCGATGGCGCGACTGCGCCTGGTTTGCGAATGAGGCGTGGTCGCAAAATAATATCATTGAAAAGCCTTGGTTGAAGCATGCGCAGAAGTGCTTGAAATCCTTTTGAAATCAAACCCCTCACAACTTGCCGCGCCCTTTGCCGCCGTCTTTCAGCGTTGACAAGACCCCGCGCAAAATGCCCCAGCTTTTCCAGCGGCGGGTTTTTGACCACAGCATATCGGGGGCTAGCATCGCCAAAATCCCGCCAATCAGGGGGAACAGAAACGCCCCTGGCCGATCATGTTTGCGAGCAGAATAGACGCGGCTGCGCGCGGCATGATACCGTTTGAAATGAAATGTTTCGGCCGACGTGCCCGAAGATTGTTCCGCCAAATGCGTCACAAATGCATCGCGCACAAACATAACTGGGCCGCGCTGCGCCAGCATGCGGCGCGAAAGCTCGTCGTCTTCATGATACAGAAAGATGTTCTCGTCAAAGCCGCCAACGGCTTCATAGTCGCTGCGGCGCACGAACATTGCGCTGCCGACAAGATGGGTCAACTCTTTGTCTGCATCTGGCCAACCCTTTGGCATATACTCAGAAACTGGAACCAAGCGCGAGCGATAGCGAAATAGCGGCGCACCTGTATCGCGGGCGATACGTGGGTTAAAGGCGCTGGCCTTTGGGTATTTATCGCCCGCCTCGACGAGTTTGTCGATGCAGTCCGCATGTAAAATTGTGTCGGGGTTTAAGAAAAACACAAACTCAGTCTTAGCCAGTTTTGCACCCATATTGCAGGCAATGCCAAAGCCAAGGTTCGCAGTGTTTTTGATCAGGACCACTCCGTGCTTTTTGCAAAGCGCATCCATGTCCTTGAAGTCGCTTGAGGCGTTGTCCACCACCACCACATCGCAGCCCTTAGGGACGGATGCCAACATGTTGGGCATCACATCCATGCTATTGTAAGTGACCGAGACTATGGTCACGCGGTTTGTCTGCGACATAGGTTCTTGCCTTTTGAAAGGGTGGATGAGGCTTGCGCCTCATCCTAGTTTCTTACGCCTCGGCAGGGGTTTCTACGATTTCCAGACCAGTTTCCTGATCGACCATCTTCATGCCCAGCTTAACTTTGCCACGATCGTCAAAGCCCAACAGTTTGACCTTCACGTCTTGTCCCTCTTTTAGTGCTTCGTTCGGATGATTAAGGCGCTTGTTTGCGATTTGGCTGACATGCACCAGACCATCCCGCTTGCCGAAAAAGTTCACGAACGCGCCGAAGTCGACCAGTTTCACGACTTTACCATCGTAAATCTTGCCTTCTTCAGGTTCTGCTACGATCGACCAGATCATATCATAAGCCTTTTTGATCGCGGCTTGGTCATTGGATGCAATCTTGATGATTCCATCGTCGTTGATATCCACTTTTGCGCCCGACAATTCCACAATCTCGCGGATTACCTTACCGCCCGACCCGATGACTTCGCGGATTTTGTCGGTTGGGATTTGCAGGGTTTCGATCTTTGGCGCGTATTCGCTAAAGCCTTGTGGGGCCGACAACGCCTTGTTCATCTCGCCCAAGATATGCAAACGCCCGTCCTTGGCCTGTGCCAAGGCTTGCGCCATAATTTCTGGCGTGATGCCCGCGACTTTAATATCCATCTGCATCGTCGTGATGCCTGCAGCCGTACCTGCCACCTTAAAGTCCATATCGCCAAGGTGATCTTCATCGCCCAAAATATCGGTCAACACGGCCCAGCGGCCATCGTCTTCCAAGATCAGGCCCATAGCCACGCCAGCAACAGGCGCTTTTAGTGGAACACCCGCATCCATCATCGAAAGTGAGCCGCCGCAGACCGATGCCATCGAGGAAGATCCGTTAGATTCCGTAATTTCCGACACCACGCGAATGGTATAGGGGAAGTCTGTTGGCGCAGGCAGAACCGCCTGCAACGCGCGCCATGCCAGTTTGCCATGGCCAATTTCGCGCCGTCCTGGGCTGCCAACACGGCCCACTTCGCCCACCGAATAAGGGGGGAAGTTGTAATGCAGCAGGAAGTTGCTGCGCGAATTGCCGTGCAGCGCGTCGATGATTTGCTCATCCTCGCCCGTGCCAAGGGTGGTGACAACCAACCCTTGCGTTTCGCCGCGTGTGAACAGCGCGCTGCCGTGAGTGCGGGGCAGGATGCCAGTTTCCGAAACAATCGGACGTACGGTTTTATTGTCACGCCCGTCAATACGTGCGCCGCCGTTAATGATGTCGCCGCGCAGAATCGATGATTCTAGTTTCTTGATTGCCGAGCCTAGGTTGATATCGGCGTTATCCGCATCATCCAAAGCGGCTTTGATAGCCGAAACGGCTGCCGAAATTGCATTGGTGCGGTCTTGCTTATCGCGAATGGCGAAAGCGGCGCGCATCTGTGTCTCGCCTGCGGCTTGAACGCGGGCATACAGCGCCGAATAATCGGGCGGGATAAAGTTGAACGGCTCTTTGGCGCAATCTTCGGCAAAGTCGATGATCATATCGATCACTGGCTGCATGGCAGCGTGGCCAAACTTTACAGCGCCCAGCATTTCTTCTTCGGTCAGCTCATAGGCTTCCGATTCCACCATCATCACGGCGTCTTTGGTGCCTGCGATAACCAAATCAAGGCGCTGATCTGGGTTGTACCGCAATTTGTCCATATCATCGATGGTTGGGTTCAGCACATAGTTACCAGCGCTAAAGCCAACACGCGCAGCGCCGATTGGCCCCATAAATGGTACGCCAGAAATGGTCAGCGCTGCTGATACGGCGATCATCGCAACGATGTCAGGATCATTGGCCAGATCGTGGCTAAGAACGGTGGCCATCACCAAAACTTCGTTCTTGAACCCGTCCACGAACAATGGGCGGATTGGGCGGTCGATTAGACGCGAGGTAAGCGTTTCCTTTTCGGAAGGGCGCGCTTCGCGTTTGAAAAAGCCGCCTGGAATTTTGCCAGCTGCATAGTATTTTTCTTGATAATGCACCGTCAGGGGAAAGAAATCTTGCCCTGGTTTAGCGCTGCGCGCGTAGGTGATGTTTGCCATCACCGAAGTGTCGCCAAGCGTAGCAATCACGGTACCGTCTGCTTGACGGGCAATTTTACCCGTTTCCAGTGTCAGCGTCTCGCTGCCCCACTGGATTGATTTTTTCGTCACATTGAACATGGATCGTTCCCTATATAGGCGCGCAGCCCCTGCCGCAGCGCCCGTCAAAAATAGCGGCCCCATTGCCGCCGCCCCCTATCCTTTGCATGGGGGGGGGCAGCCCCCACATCACAGATGCCGCGCGCATATAGTAAAAGGGGGGCTTTGGGAAGGGGTTTGGGGGTGGAAGGCCGTTTGGCGGATTGTCCACCCCTAAAACACGCCATGTGCGCCTAAATGACTCTGCGCGTCGCCCCTTAGCAACGCGGCGTAATGATCGCGTAGTGTGTCGTTGCCAAACTCTGGCGTATCCGCGGCACGATAGGCTTGCCCATCCCAAAGCAGCATCGACTCTGTTCCGTAATACCGCCCAATCCGCGCGAGGTTGGCCTTTTCGGTCAGTTTCGGTGATATGCGGCCAAGGGCGGAAACCACCGTGATGATCGTATCCATAAGGGCAATTGGAACGTTTTTTATGCGTACTGGCCGCCCAAGCATCTCTTCCAACATCGCCGCCTGATCCAGTGGCGTCAATGCAGGCCCTGGCCCGCCAATGGGCAGGATGCGGTTTTGCAGGGCGGGGTCGGTCAGGCAAGCCACCAGATACCGCGCAAGATCGCCGTCGGAAATCGGTTTGCAGGCGGTCAGCCGCCCGTCGCCAAACACCAAAAACGGCTTGCCCTCCGCCACCCGCGCGACCTGCCCTGAAAGGGATTTGAAAAACGCCGTAGGGCGGACGATGGAATAGATCAGGCCGCTGGCCTGCAATTCCGCCTCGAACGCCAGTTTGGCCCGTTGAAACCCTAGCAGCGGCTTTTGCACGCAAATCGCCGATAGCAGCACGAATTGCCGCACCCCCGCCGCCTGCGCGGCTGCCAAAGCCATAGAGTTGGCGCGGCAATCAATGGCCCATGCATCGCTGGGCATGCCCGAGCGGCTGGCAAGGCAAGAGACGATAGCGTCAAACCTTTTCCCTTGCAGCGCGTCCGCAACTGCGCCGTCTTGGGTGACATCGGCAATCATGTTCTGGCAGTCCAGATCGCTTTGCGCTCGCACCAGCGCAACCACCTCATGCCCCACGGCCAGCAGCGCCGCAGCAGTTGCCCGCCCAATCGTGCCCGTAGCCCCCAATAGCAAAATCCGCATCTCTGCCCTCTTTTGCACACCATAACCAAGCAAAAAGAAAAACGCCCGCAGTTTTCACTACGGGCGCATTCGAAAACTTGCTGGTCGACTTAGCGGCGCAGACCTAAACGGCCAATCAGCGACTGATAGCGCGCTTCGTCTTTTTTCTTGGTGTAGTCCAGCAGTTTGCGGCGCTGGGCAACCATCATCAAAAGACCGCGACGCGAGTGGTTGTCTTTTTTATGGCTTTTAAAATGCTCGGTCAGCGTAGCAATACGCGACGACAAGATCGCAACTTGCACTTCGGGCGAACCCGTATCGCCTTCTTTGGTGGCATAGTCTTTGATCAGGCGGGCTTTTTCTTCAACAGTGATCGACATCGGGATCTCCTATCTTAAGGGTTAAGGCACAAGCCGGGATGTCGTCCAGCAGGGCCGATGCTGCCGGTTGCTGGCAGATGTGCGCCCTTAAGTGAAAACGCGACAAAAGAAAAGGGGGATTCTGAAATCCCGGTGCAAAGGGCGAATATCGGATAGCGCAGCACAGCCTTTGTTAACCAAATGCGCAGAAAAACAACCAAAGCGATAGGTGTTTGCCGCGATTTGTGATAGGGTTTCCCTAGAAAGCATAGTTTTTGGGGTCTTTCGTCTGGTGATTTGGCAGGGTGGTCAATTCACTATTTGTTCCAAGTTGATGGGTGGGTAATGGTATGATCGAGGTTATTGGCATTCTAGCAACGCTT
The DNA here is from genome assembly GCA_964202545.1 of Cypionkella sp. Classification (GTDB taxonomy): domain Bacteria; phylum Pseudomonadota; class Alphaproteobacteria; order Rhodobacterales; family Rhodobacteraceae; genus Cypionkella. Next base: position 3,141 of record CAXNJD010000005.1, on the reverse strand, counting down.
TTTGCCGGCATTTTGGCAGATAGTCTGATGCAAAGCTCGGCCGATGAGAACCGCGAAGATTCGAGCGAATCGGATAACGAGAATGATAACGATCAAAATCCTGTAAATTATGGATTTATGCTGACAACGGGCGATGATGCGGGCGCAGATGACGAAGGTATGCCGCAGTCAGATGATCAGGCACCAGCGTCCGATAGGGGCGAGACATTGGCAGGCGGCGGCGGTGCCGATGTGCTATATACCGAGGGCGGGTCTGATCTGATCATCGGCGGCGCGGGCGATGATAGCCTTGGCGGACGCGCAGGCGATGACACACTGTTTGGCGATTTTGGCGAAGATGAAATGATCGGCGGCGATGGCAATGACATCTTGGATGGCGGCAGCGATAACGACCTGATCTACGGCGAAAATGGCAGTGACAGCTTAGACGGGTTTACGGGCGATGACATGCTTTATGCTGGCGCAGGTAATGATTCGTTAAGCGGTGACGAAGGCAACGATCAAGTGTTTGGCGGTGAGGGGGCCGATACCATCAAAGGCGGTTCAGGCAATGACATGCTTGAAGGCGGCATAGGTAATGATAGCCTGATGGGCGGTGCGGGTGCAGACGAGATTTTTGGCGATGTGGGCAATGATACCCTGCATGGCAATTCTGCGGGCTTATCCGATACCTCGGTCGATTTCTTAAATGGCGGCGCGGGCGATGATGTGCTGCTGCTGGGCGCGGGCGATTATGGGCATGGCGATGCGGGCGCAGATGCCTTTACCCTGACCGATTTTGGCATTGGCGGCGATGCGGTGCAGATCACCGATTTTGACCCTGCCGAAGATCAACTGATCTTGCTGTATGACCCCGCTTTGGAAGACTCGCCTTCAGCCGCTTTGGCGGAAGATGCAGCAGGAAACACCCAAATCCTGCTTGACGGTACTGTTGTTGCCACACTTACCAACGGCGTGCAAATCAGCATAGACGATATCATCCTACGCGCAGCCTAAACGGCCCATTCCATTGGTTGGACGCCGTAGCTGATATACAGCGGATGTTTTGGTTCGCCGCCCTTGGCCAGCCCCAAATGATGCAATTGATGGCCATGCTGACGTAGCATCTGCGCAACCTGTGCGCCCCGTCTCATATGCGCGCCATGCGTTCCCCAAGCGCAGATAATGCAGTCAGCCCATGCGGCAGCCTCTTGGATCGCCGAGTCATTTTCGGGGCCAATCGGATCTATCGCGCGGCGCATGTCGGCAGGGTCTGTGGCGCGAAAGGCAAAGATATTGACCACTTGAAACGCGCCAAATCCCATCGCGCGGGCGCGCCGTTCGCAGCGTTCCACCGTTGGATCATTTTGCACTTCGGTCGCCGTTGAAGGGTTCAGCATAACAAATGTCACGCGACCAGCCCCTTCGCCCCATTCGCGGCGCAGGGTATAGCGATATCGCTCGCAATCTGAGTAAACCGCCCAACTTTGGCGCAGCAAATCTTTATGCTGACGCGTGATCGTCATGCATCATTCCCGCACAAACACGCGGGAAGGGTGCAATTCGCCCCCCTGATAATGGCCCACCGCCACGGCGCGGCCATTCAGGCTGGCCCATGCCTCAACACCAAAATCCAAATGTCCCAGCACTTGGCCAGGATTGCCATTTCGCAACCGGGCCGCGCCCTCTGGCGTGCAGACCAGTTCAGGCAGGCCATGCAGGCCGATTTCTAGGGGTTGCACAAAACCTTCCAGTTCGGGCGTTTTCGCCATCCGGTCGATGTCACCCAGCGAAACGCCTTCGCTGGCCAAAAACGGCCCCGACCATTCGCGCCGCAGCCAAGCAACGTGACCAAGGCAGCCCAAGGCCGCCCCCAAATCGCGGGCAATGGCGCGCACATAGCCGCCCTTGCCGCAGATCATTTCCATTTCCAAATGATCGGCATCGGCACGTGCGATGACCTCTAGCTTTTCAACCCACAAATCGCGGGCGGCCAAATCCATCTCTTCGCCCGCCCGTGCCAGATCATAGGCGCGCTGGCCATCGACCTTGACCGCCGACACTTGCGGCGGAACTTGGCTGATAGCGCCGCGAAAGGCAGGTAGGGCCGCGGCAATTGCGCCATCATCGGGGCGCAGATCAGATGTCGCAATCACTTCGCCCGCCGCGTCATCGCTGCTGGTGGCCGCGCCGAAGCGCACCAGAAAGCGATAGCATTTCAGCGCGTCGGTCACATAGGGCACTGTTTTTGTCGCCTCGCCCAAGGCTATTGCCAACACGCCCGTTGCATCGGGGTCAAGCGTGCCCGCATGGCCAGCCTTTTGCGCATCCAGCGCCCATTTCACCTTGTTCACCACCGCGCTGGATGTGATTCCCGCAGGCTTGTCGACAATCAGCCAACCCGAAAGCGCGCGGCCTTTTTTACCCCTTGCCATTATTCTTCTTCTGGCGTGTCTTTGGCGGCGATATCGCGCTGCACTATTGGGTCGGAAAACAACCGCCGCGCCTCGTCCAGTCGATCAAATGTTTCATCGGCGCGAAATCGCAGTTCTGGCGCATAACGCAGGGTCATTCCATCGGCGACCATCTTGCGCAAAATACCTTTATGGCGGGCAAGGGCTGCGATTGCATCAGTGACGGCACCCGCGCCTGACATTGGCATCACGTAGAAAGTTGCCACCCTCAAATCGGGCGAAACGGCGACTTCGCCCACCGTGATAGACATATCATTCAAAGCGGGGTCATGCACTTCGCCGCGCATCAAAATATCAGACAGCGTGCGGCGGATCATTTCACCGACGCGCAGCATTCGCTGCGATGGCCCTTTGGCCGAGACTGTGCGTTTGTTTGCCATGTCTCCCCTTTACGATGCTTCGCGCTCGCCCGCAATGTCGGGCTTTCATGCGGTGCATTTTGCGGCTATGGCTGGCGAAAATGGCAAAAGGTGCACAGATGGCTAGCATTGGCATAGTGGTAACGGGCGCTTCGGGCCGCATGGGGCAAATGCTGATCCGCGAGATTGCAGGCAATCCTGCCTTGCATCTTGTGGGCGCGATCGAGCGTGCTGGCCATGCCTGGATAGGCCGCGATGTAGGCGCAGCGATGGGCGGGGCGGATTTGGGCGTGCAAGTGTCGGATGACGCTTTGACCGCTTTTGCCCAT
>CAXNJD010000004.1:0-12251 GCA_964202545.1 Cypionkella sp. | reverse complement strand
CCATCTTGCACAGGCAGCCACAGGAAAAACCCGCCTTCTGGGCAGGAAAATCCTTGGATGCTTTGAAAAATTTGATCGGCCAAATCAAACTTGGCATGATACAGCGCGCGCGACGCGTTAACATGCTCCTCGTCGTTCCATGCCGCTTCCGATACACGCTGAATAGGCAGGGGCAAAGGTGCACCCGCGAAAGTGCGCAATTGGCGGATGCGCGCCACACCCAGCGCGCCGCCTGCCACAAAGCCAGACCGCAGGCCGGGAAGATTTGATCGTTTGGACAGCGAGTGAAAGGTGAAAACACGCTCTGGGTCTGCGCCAACTTCGGCGGCCACTTGCAGTGCGCCCACAGGCGGTGCGCTGCGCCAAATATCGGAATAACACTCGTCCGCAAGCACAACGAAATCATGCTTTTCTGCCAAAGCCAAAAGCTGGGTCCAATAATCGCGGCTTGCCACCGCGCCTTGCGGATTGGCGGGCGAGCATATGTAGGCGATCGTCACACGATCCAAAACATCAGCAGGCAGCGCGGCATAATCGGGCAAAAAGCCCGTTGCAGCAGTGGCGGGCACATAGACAGGCTCTGCCCCCACTGTAAGGGCCGCGACTGCATAAACCTGATAAAATGGGTTTGGCATCAGCACGACAGGTTGTTTGCCGCGCTTGGATTCAGGGCACAGCGCAATGCAGGCGTTGAACAAGCCTTCGCGCGTGCCATTCAGCACCATCAGGCGATTGTCCGCAATATCAATGCCATAGCGCCGCGTTAGCCATGCGGAGATCGCCGCCAAAAGCGAAGGCGTGCCATCATTGGGCGGGTAAACCCCAAACTCTTGCACATGGTCGGCCAAAATGGGCGCGACAAAGTCAGGCATCGGATGGCGCGGCTCGCCAATGGTCATGGCAACGGGATCACCGCCCGCGGGGTGATGATCAAGTAGCTTCCGCAAGCGCGGAAACGCGTAATCTGGCAGGTTCGAAAACCGCTCAGGTAATGCCATGTCTGCCTCAACTCAGGGTCATTTCGCCCTGTTTGGATGTAAGTTAGCCAAAAAATCGACGCAGGTCTAGAAAAACTGCACACAGCCGCGTGAAAAATGGCGCCGCGTTACCGTAATGCCCGCTCGGCTGCATGGGCGATGCGCAAAAGCTGGTTCCCATTCTGCCCCATAAGCGAAATCCCGACCGAAGGTTGCGCAGTGGGCAGGGTGATGGCAGCGCCGCCCATTAAATTGCCAATGCGGGTGTTGCGCAGGGTTAGCAGGTTTTCGGCGGCGAAAAAAGTCGGGTCATCCAACAATCGCTGCACATTGGGCGGCAGAATGGGCGAGGTGGGCACAAGCACGGCATCAAACCCAGCGACCGCAGCCCGCCACTGGGTGCGCAAACCCTCCAGTTCGGCCCAAGCGGCGATGTAATCCGCTGCGCTCACATCGCCGCCCGCGCGAAATCGAACCAGAATGGGCGGAAACATTTTTTCTGGCGCGGCTTCGATAGTGTTTCGCCACTGGGCATAGCCTTCGGGCGCAAAGACTAACCCCGCCAGCTGCAATGCGCGCGGCATCGAGGGAAACCGCAGTTTTGTTACATGTGCCCCTGCGCGCGCAAGACGGGCGATGGCATCGTCAAATCCCTTGGCAGGTTCGGCGCGAATATCGTCAAAGGCAACGTCTTCAAGCACGGCAAGCCTTGCGCCTGCGATCGTTGCCCCCGTCAGATCAGGCACAGGCGCACCCGCCAGCGCGCCCCAAACCAGCGCGCAATCGGCCACTGTGCGTGCTAAGGGTCCGATACTGTCAAACCTTGCGCACAGAGGCACGACCCCGCCCATTGGCAGGCTGGCATGATCTGTCTTAAACCCGACCAAATCATTCCACGCCGCTGGCACACGCACTGAACCACCCGTATCTGTGCCAATCGCCGCGGGGGCTAGCCCATGTGCCACCGAAGTTGCCGCGCCAGAAGACGAGCCACCCGCAACCGCCGTGGCATCGTTGATACAGGGCGGGGTGCCAGTGATTGGGTTCAGTCCAAGCCCCGAAAAGGCCAGTTCCGACAGATGTGTTTTGCCAAGGCAAACTGCGCCTGCAAAGGTAGCATTGCGAAGCACATCCGCATCCGCCTTTGGCTGGCGACCCTTTAGCAGGGCCGATCCTGCCTCGGTAGGGGCATCCCAAGTGTCAAAATTATCTTTCCAAGACAGCGGCACACCGTCCAAAGCGCCCCGCCGATGGTTCGATTTTGCGCGGGCTGCGGCGGCCATTGCCTCACTGCGCGCGCGGCCCTCGGTGGTGCGGGCATAGATCCGCGCGCCAACGGGGTGGGCAGCGATCTGATCCAGAAAATACTCGGCCAATTCTACAGGATTGATCTTACCAAGCGCAATCTCTGCACCCAAATCCACAGCCGATAGATTGCCCCAATTTTTGCGCATAGTATCCCCTTGTTTGTGGAAACCATAGCGGCAACGGGGCGCATGGACAATCCTGCGACATGCGCCATATTGGGCATATGATTACAGATTATGACATCCTTATCGTGGGCGGCGGGTTGAACGGGCCTGCTTTGGCGCTGGCCTTGGCACAGGGCGGCGCCAAGGTGGCGGTGATAGATGCGCGCGCCGCCGATTCGCGCGCGGCTGCGGGGTTTGATGGGCGGGCCTATGCCATTGCCGCCGCCTCGCAGCGCCTGCTGGCGGCGATTGGGGTTTGGCCTGCGCTGGCAGACCACGCGCAGCCCATGCTGCAAATCAAAACCACAGATGGCGTGGTGGGCCGCGGCCCCGCGCCATTTTTCATGACATTTGATCACGCCGAACTTGGGGCGGGGCCGATGGGATATCTGGTGGAAGACCGCCATGTTTACGCAGGCTTTTTGGCCGCGATGCAGGGGCAGGAAAAGATCACCCTGATAAGCGGCCACAGCGTGGTGGCCCAAGATGCGCAGGCAGGCCGCGCCAGTGTGACGCTGGAAGATGGGCAAATTTTGACAGCAAAACTGATCGTCGGTGCAGATGGGCGCGCCAGCGGCGTGGCCCAGCGCGCTGGCATCACGCGCTGGGGCTGGGATTATGGGCAAACCGCGCTGGTGACAGCCGTGCACCACGAAAAGCCTCATGGCGGTGTGGCGCATCAGTATTTCCTGCCCAATGGCCCCTTGGCGATTTTGCCACTGCACGGCGGGCACCTTTCGTCGATTGTTTGGAGCGAGAAAACCGCGATTGCCGCGCAGATACAGGCGCTGGATGATGTGGGATACCTTGCCGCACTGCGTCCCCGCTTTGGCGATTTTTTGGGCGAAATTGCGCTGGCGGGCGCGCGGTTTACCTATCCGCTGAACCTGACACTGGCCAAAACCTTTATCGCGCCCCGCTTGGCGCTGGTCGGCGATGCCGCCCACGGCGTGCATCCCATTGCGGGGCAAGGATTGAACCTTGGCCTGCGCGATGTGGCGGCGCTGGCCGAAGTGCTGACCGACGCCGCCCGCCTAGGGCTGGACATTGGCGCGCGGGACGTTCTGGCGCGGTATGAACAATGGCGCAGGTTTGACACAACGATCATGGCGCTGGGGATGGACGGGGTGAACAAACTGTTTTCCAACGACAACCCCATCCTACGGGGCCTGCGCGATTTAGGCATGGGCGCTGTGGCGGCAACACCAGCCCTACGGCGGGCATTTATGGGCAAGGCGGCGGGCGTTGCGGGGGAGGGGATGCCGAGGCTGCTGCAGGGGCAAAGGGTTTAACCCCCTCAAATCATCCGAATAGCATCCTTGCCCACCGCCAGCGAATAACCCCGTTTCGCCACAGTTTTCACCAACAGTTCCGCCACCAATTGATTGCCCAAGGCATCCCGTAGGCGTTTGATCCTTGTCGCGCCTGCAGCCTCGTCGCAGTCTGCGGCATCGCGGCCTGAAATCACGCCTTCGATTTGCGCGCCCGTTAGAATGTCGTCGTCCATCCGCGCCTCGGCCAGAACCGATAGGGTTTCAAGGGCGGCTTCGGTCAAATCAAACTCCATATCGTTGATGTAAACCGTGCGCGCCTCGCGCGAAATTAGGATAGATTGCACTTGTATCCCGCTGCGGGCGATGGCGGATATGCGGCGGTTTTGTGTGATGATTGTCACCAAAAACACCAGCGCCGCAATCATCAGCGCGGTGGAAAAGGCCAGCAGCACAAAGATCACTTGGCGGTAGCTTTGCAGCACTTCGGAAAAGGCGGTGCCAGAACCTGCAAGGATTTCCAGCAGCTTTATTTCTGCGCCCGAGGTTAGGTCGGCGTTGGCAACAAACAGCGCCTCGACCCGCGTGTTAAAGGCATTGGCATCGGGCAGATAGGCAAACAAAAACACCGCCGCCGCCAGCAGCACGGCAACAATCGCAGCCATGCCGAACACAACCGCGCGGTTGCCCGCGCGCAGCAAATCAGAAGCGAAGGAAGTAATTGGCCGCACTATCTTGTCTTTCTGCCAAACCCGTTTCATCGAAACTGGACACAATGGCCAGCAATGTCCAGCCATTTGCAGCCAAACGCGCGGTTAAGTCTGATGTGGCATCGCCGTCGCAGGCCACTTCGGCCACGCCGTAATGCAGGCGCAGCGGATCATCCTTTTTCGCTTTATAGTCGACATAGCAAGCGGCATGCGCTGGCATCGACAGTGCAAATAGGGCGGCTAGGGTTAGGATTAAATGTTTCATTGCGGGCCTCGCTTGTCTGGGCAAACTATCGCGCAAGGCCGCAGTGATATGCAATAGCGGTCAATCTTGCGCCGAATCCCAGCCCGAAATCGCCTTGACCTCTAGGAATTCTTCCAGCCCCCAATGCCCGCCTTCGCGCGCGCGGCCCGACTGTTTCACCCCGCCAAAGGGGCTGCCAGCACCGCGCCCGTTGTAATTCATTTCCACCATGCCAGACCGCAGCCCCAGCGCCAGCCGATTGCGCCGCGCGCCGTCTTGGGTTTGTACAAAATTGGTCAGACCATAAGGCGTGTCATTGGCGATATGCAGGGCTTCCTCCTCGGTATCAAAGGGGATCATGCACATGACGGGGCCAAAGATTTCTTCGCGCTCAATCGTCATGCCAGGGCGCACATCGGCAAAGATAGTGGGGCGCACAAAGTAGCCGCGATTAACGCTGTCGGGCAGGCCAACACCGCCCGCGATCAGGCGCGCGCCTTCGTCGATGCCTTTTTGAATATAGCCCTGTATTTGGTCAAACTGACGTTTGTTCACCACGGGGCCCATATGATCGCCTTCTAGGTGCGTTGGCAAAACTTTGATGGCATTGGCGGTTTGCGCCGCCACTTCGACTGCGCGGTCATAGAGCGGGCGCTGCACCAGCATACGGCTGGGGGCGTTGCACGATTGGCCCGAATTCATCATCATCTTGCGCACACCGCGCGCAACAGCCTCTTCGCCCGCATCGGCAAAGACGATATTGGCCCCCTTTCCGCCCAGTTCCAGCGTAACGCGCTTTAGCGTTTGCGCAGCGGCGGCTGAAATGGCGCGGCCCGCGCGCGTTGACCCCGTAAAGGAAATCATCTCGATATCAGGATGCGCCGACATCGCAGCCCCCACGCCCATACCGTCGCCGTTGACCAAATTGAACACCCCCGCAGGCAGGCCCGCGTCATGGCAAAATTCGGCAAAGATCATCGCGTTCAGCGGTGATTCCTCGGATGGTTTAAGAACGCAAGTGCAGCCCGTCAAAATCGAGGGAATCACCTTTAACGCGATTTGGTTCATCGGCCAGTTCCACGGCGTAATCAGCCCCACCACGCCAATCGGTTCCAACGAAATGCGGTCATTGGGCGCATGCGGGCCAAGCGGGCGGATCCATTCCATTTTGTCAAAAGCCGCAAGGAAGTTTTCCAAATGCCAAGGCAGGCAGGGTGACTGTTCTTCCCGCGCCAGATCAATCGGCGCGCCCATTTCCATGGAAATGGCTTGGGACAGTTCTTCCACGCGGGCGTGATATTGCTGCAAAATCCGCTCTACAACCGCACGGCGCTGCGCGAGCGAGGTCGCCGCCCATTTCGGAAAGGCGGCCTTGGCGGCGGCAACGGCGGCGTTCAAATCGGCCTCTGATCCCAGCGAAATCACCGCACATGGCTCTTCGGTCGAAGGGTTGATGACATCGCAATCGCGCGGGGCCAGCGGGGGCACCCATGCGCCATTGATATAGAAATCGCGTTTGTGCAGCATTTCGGCCCCCATAATTTGATCATTTTTGGCGCAAGCGCGCGGCTTGGGCAAGACATAGGCCCCTAGGATGACAGATTTATAGAATGCCGCCCTAGTTTGCACCGCCCATTTGCGACATTCTTTGCGCCGCCCACGCGCATCATAGGAAAATATTCCATTCTTTGGCATCCTAACCTGCGTATCTAGAATTTTCTTCCAAAGCCTATAGGTGTATCACAACTGAAAACACAGGAGAAACCCATGTCGATTCGCATCAATGATCTTGCACCCGATTTTACCGCCGAAAGCACGGCCGGAACCATTCATTTTCATGAATGGCTGGCGGGCGGCTACGCTATTATCTTTAGCCATCCGCGCGATTTTACCCCCGTTTGCACCACCGAATTTGGCGCTGTGGCGCAGCTTGCCGCCGAGTGGAAAGCGCGCAATACAAAGGTGATTGGCGTGTCGGTCGACAGTGTGGAAGATCACGGCAAATGGAAGCGCGATATTGAAGCCTTTGCAGGCAGCCCTGCGGATTTCCCGATCATCGACGATACCAGCCTAACCGTGGCCAAAGCCTATGACATGCTGCCCGCCGATTACTATCTGCCAACCGAGGGGCGCACGCCCGCAAACACCGCCACTGTGCGCACGGTCTATATCATCGGCCCCGACAAAAAGGTGCGCCTGACGATGAGCTATCCGATGTCCGTGGGCCGCAACTTTGCCGAGATTCTGCGCGCGCTCGACGCGGTGCAAATGACCGACGGCGTGCCATTGGCCACCCCTGCCAACTGGCAAGTGGGCCAAGACGTGATCGTGGCGCTGGCGCTGAATAACGATCAGGCCAAGGAACGTTTCGGCGAGTTGGACATCAAACTGCCCTACCTGCGCTTTGCCAAAGCGCCGAAATAGGCGGATTTATTCGCCCGCGCTGCCAAATGGCGTGGGCGACTATTCTGGCCGCTCGACCAACTCGACCCGCCTGTTCAACGCGCGCCCTGCTTCGGTTGCGTTGCTGGCGCGCGGGGCAAACAGCCCCATGCCAGCCGCACCCAAACGCCCCGTATCAATTCCCGCCTGCGCTAGCGCATCCACAACAGCCTGCGCGCGCTGGGTTGACAGTGTTTGATTTGCGCCTGCATCCCCGATCCAATCGGTATGGCCCACGATAAAAACCTTCAGCGCAGGATTATCGGTTAGCAACTTGACCATTTCCATGATGGCAGGTTCCGCTTCGGGCGAAAGCTGCGCCGTGCCGAAATCGAAAAAGACATTGTCCAGCGCGATATGCCCGTCTTCGGTTATGCCTTTGACCATGGCAGCGGCGTCGATCATCTTCGCATCTAATGCCGCTGCTGTGATCAGATCGATATGCACCGCCGCGCGGCCTGCCGCTTGCCCCGAAATAGGGCGGTTTTGGTTTTGGGCGACATAGAGCGCAATGTGCCGCGTGCCATCGGCGGATATTGCCGCCCAAAAATGTTCGTCCCCTTCGATATACAGTGCAAATTCCGACGCCTGACCCAGATTTCGCAATTTGCGTTCTGGCCCGTAGATTACTGTCTTGCCCAACAGCGCATTGGGGCTGCCGCAGGCGCGGCCCGCACATTCGAACAGGGGGGCAAAGCCTGCGTTCAGCAAAGAACCCCGGTAATTGCTAAACAAATCAAACGCGCTAACCCCTTCGGGGGCCACATAAAGGCGGCGCTGAAGCGTGCCCTCCAGTGCCAAAGATTCGGTCAATGTGCGGCCCTTTGGCGCGGCTATGGGCAAGGCATATCTGCTAAAGCCGGCATCCTCGGCCCCGTAAAGGCAGGCCCCATCGTAAACTGGCAGCCCTTCAATATCGCCAAACCCGTCTACCACTGGGCAGGTCTTCGCGCTGCTTGACGGCGCTATTACGAAAATAAACGCGGCGCAAAGGGCGGTGATTTGCAAAAAACGCATGGAATGTCCTGACATTTTCACGGGGGGGCAGCAGCACAACTTTAAGGCAAGGATTGCGCACTTGGCCCCTGCAAGCAAGCAAATCCTTGTCTAGCCCTTCGCGTTAAAGAAATCAGAAATCTGCTGCGCCATCGCTTCGGATATGCCGGGTACCGCCATCAGATCGGGCAAACCTGCACGCGCTACGGCCTTAGCGCTGCCGAAATGGGCCAGCAGCGCGCGTTTGCGCACTGCGCCAATGCCCGGCACATCATCTAAAGGCGTGGCAGAAATGGCTTTGCTGCGCTTGGCGCGGTGCGCGCCAATGGCCCAGCGGTGCGCCTCATCGCGCAGGCGCTGGATGAAATACAAAACGGGATCATTGCGTTGCAGGGCAAAGGGGGTATCGCCGCTGCGGTAGAACTCTTCTTTGCCTTGGTCGCGGTCAACGCCTTTGGCGACCCCAACCATGGCAATATCATCCACGCCAAGTTCGGCCAAAATCCCCGCCACCGCCGACACCTGCCCTGCCCCACCATCAATCAGCAGCAGGTCAGGCCACATATCTGACTTGCGTTCGGGGTCTTCTTTTAACAGCCGTTCAAAGCGGCGCGTCAGCACCTCGCGCATCATGCCAAAATCGTCGCTGTTCGCGCCTGCCGCCGATTTGATATTGAACTTGCGATACTGACTTTTCAAAAACCCATCTGCCCCCGCAACGATCATGCCGCCCACAGCGTCAGACCCTTGGATGTGGCTGTTATCATATACCTCGATCCGCTTTGGCGGGCCGTCCAAATCAAATGCCTCGGCCAGACCTTCTAGCAAACGGTTCTGCGTGCTGGATTCCGACATTTTGCGCGCCAAACTTTCGCGGGCGTTTCGCGCAGCGTTTTCCACCAATTCCAGCTTTTCACCCCGCTGCGGGATGGCGATTTCGACCTTGCGTCCCGCGCGATCAGCGAGCAACTGCAGCATAAGGTCTTCGTTATCGATGGCATGCGATAAAAGGATCAGGCGCGGCGGTTCTTTATCGTCATAGAACTGCGCCAGAAATGCCTCGAGGATTTCGGCTTCCTCAGCCCCTGCCCCCGTGCGCGGGTAAAAGTCGCGGTTGCCCCAGCTTTGGTTGGCACGGATGAAAAACACCTGCACGCAGGCCTGACCGCCGTCTAGGTGAAGGGCAATCACATCGGCCTCATTCACGCCAGCGGGGTTGATACCTTGGGATTGCTGCACGGTCGTCAGCGCGCGAATACGGTCGCGCAGGGCGGCAGCGCGTTCAAACAGCATGCCATCGCTGGCCTCGGCCATTTCGCGCGCAAGATTGGCCTGAACAGCGGTTGTTTTGCCTTCTAAAAACCGCTGCGCATCTGCAACCAGCCCCGCATAGCCCGTCTCATCCACCTTGCCCACACAAGGCGCGGCGCAACGTTTGATTTGATACTGCAAACAGGGGCGCGTGCGGCTGTCGAACATCGCATCGGAACAATTGCGCAGCAAAAACACCTTTTGCAGTTGATTCAAGGTGCGCGTCACAGCCCCCGCGCTGGCAAAGGGGCCGTAATAGGCCCCCTTCTCGCTGCGTTTTCCACGGTGCTTTTTCAACTGCGGAAAGGGGTGCGTGGTGGAAATCAGAATATTGGGAAAGGATTTATCATCGCGCAGCAGCACATTGTAACGCGGCTTTAGCTGTTTGATCAGGTTCTGTTCCAGCAGCAGCGCCTCGGTCTCTGTCCGCGTGGTCAGGAACATCATCGAGGCAGTCTCGTGAATCATGCGCGCAATGCGCGCCGAATGGCCCGACGGGCGCGCATAATTTGATACCCGCGCCCGCAAATTGCGCGCTTTGCCCACATACAGCACTTCGGATGCGGCGTTCAGCATCCGATATACACCAGGACTGCCGTCGATTGTTTTCAAATACGATTGGATCAGTTCGTACCCAGTTGGCGGCAAGGTCGAAGTATCGGTCATTGTACGCGGGCACTCTCGCTTTGGTTGATTCGGGCGTTTGGCTGCACTAGAGGCGGGTAAAGTTCAAGAGAAAAGCTATCCCCGCTTTCTGTGGATAACTCTGCGGAGAAAGTTTATCTTGTAGCAAAATTGCCTTGTTTTCTAGGCCCCTGATTGATTTGCCTATTTTTTAGGCGCTTTATTAAGCATATGAAAATAAACGATAAAAAATTAGTTTGCGGTGCAACGCACTGATATTGCAATGCTTTTGTGAAGGACTTGTGACCGATCAACGAAAAGTGGACAACTTTTGAAGCGTGGGCGCAAACGCCTATTCTGTGCCCATCACATCGGGGGTTTGCCATGCCAAATGCTGCCCACCGTCTACAGCAATCATTTGCCCAGTGACCGAAGGCGAATCAAGAAAGTATCCCAAAGCCGCCGTTATATCCTTTGGATTTGCACCACGCTGCAAAAGGGTGGATTGTCGCTGTTTTGCAAACAATTCAGAGGATTGCCGCGCCCCTTGCAGCGTGGGGCCAGGCCCAATGCCATTTACCCGCACATGCGGCGCAAGAGCCTGCGCGGCAGTGCGCGTCATCGCCCATAGGCCCATTTTAGCGATGGTATAGCTGAAATGTTCAGGGGTCAGTTTATGTACCCGTTGGTCGATCATATTGATAATCAATGCTGCCGCCTTAGGCTCTCCTGCCTCATCCGGCGCTGCACGTGGCGCTTGGGCTGCAAAAGCTTGGCTCAGCACAAACGGCGCGCGCAGATTGCTTTCAATATGCCGATCCCAAGATTTGCGCGTGGCGGTTTCAAAGCTGTCGTATTCAAAAATCGAAGCGTTATTTACCAACAGCGTCAAAGGCCCAACCAACCCTTGCGCGGCCGTGGCCACAAGTTTTTCAACTTGGCTTTCCATCAGCAGGTCAGCGCGCAAGGCTACGGCCTTGCGGCCCATGTCGCGGATTTCTTTGGCAAGCGCCTCGGCCTCATCGCGCGAGGTTGCGTAGTGCAGCGCCACATCGAACCCACGCGAGGCTAAATACAACGCCATGCTGCGGCCCAAACGTCGCCCAGCGCCAGTTACTAATGCTCGCATTATTTTGTCTCGCACCCACAACTTTTACGGCCCAGAATCGCGCCTGCAATGTCTTTGCGCCCACAATGGGGACAGGCGCGCACATTTGCAACCCCAAGTGGTCTTATTTTACCGCCGCTCGCGCGGGTTACGGCGCGGCCAATCATGGCGATCATCACCATCACCAACAAAAAAAGTAGAACAGCCTTGACCATACTAAAGCCCAAACCGAGAGAGCAACGCGCGCTCTTCAATCTTTCCCAGCACAGCGTCGGTAATATTCAGCCCAAACCGAGACAAAAGCCCACGGCGCTGGCCCAGATGCCGCAACCGGACCTTATCGCCATACAGCAATTTCAGCTTAGGGATGATATGGGCCACGCCATCGGCAAGACCCAACTCTACCGCGCCTTGGCCAACCCAAACATCGGCATTGAACAAATCGGCATCGGCCAAACGCGCGCCGCGCCGCGCTTTGACATGGGCAATAAATGCCGCATGGATCGGCTCTTGCAATGCCTTTAGGCGCGCCACATCGACGGGTTTTTGTGGCAAAAACGGGTCAGCAAAACTTTTCGATTTGCCAGCAGTTACGACCCGCCGCTCAATCCCTTGACGCGCCATAATTTCGGTAAACCCAAAAGAGGCGAAAATAACCCCGATAGAGCCAACTATCGAACTATCATCCACCCAAATCTGATCGCCCGCGCAGGCCAGCCAATACCCGCCAGACGCGGCCACGTCTTCGACAAAGGCATGCACGGGCACGCCCTTTTCATCAGACAGTCGCCTGATCCGCGCCGCAATAAGGCTGGATTGAACCGCTGATCCACCGGGCGAATTGATGACCAAAGCCACCGCAGCAGGCTTCATCGCAAAGGCTTTTTCAATGATCGGGGCAAGCCCCGCATCAGACAAACCGCCGCGCCCCATGCCAATTGCGCCGTTCAAGCGGATCACAGGCACAAGTGGCGGCTTTTTCACAAAGGGAATGAAATTTTTCATGCGCTATACCTAGTCTGCCGCCATTGCCAAAACAACGCTTTAGCATTCACTTCGGCACAAATATCGCCAGCGCGGCCTTCCGCCAGCCCCC
>CAXNJD010000003.1:0-14265 GCA_964202545.1 Cypionkella sp. | reverse complement strand
CCTTGCCCATTTCCCCGGTTTTTATGAAACGGGCGATGCGGGCTATATCGACGATGACGGCTATCTGTACATCATGGCGCGCACCGATGATGTGATCAACGTAGCAGGCCACCGCCTGTCCACGGGCGCAATGGAAGAGGTTTTGGCAGGCCATAAAGATGTGGCCGAATGCTGCGTGGTTGGCGTGGCCGATGCGCTAAAGGGGCAGTCCCCCGTGGGGTTTTTGTGCCTGAACAAAGGGGCCGCGCGGACTGCGGCAGATGTGGTGGCCGAATGCGTCGCCCTGATGCGCGAGAAAATCGGCCCCGTGGCCGATTTCAAACGCGCTGTGGTGGTAGACCGCCTGCCAAAAACACGGTCGGGCAAAATCCTGCGCGGCACGATTGTGAAAATCGCAGACGGGACAGAGTGGAAAATGCCCGCCACGATTGATGATCCCGCCATTTTGGATGAGATTAAAGTGGCGCTGCAAACCTTGGGCTATGCCAAAGGCTAATGGGTGGTTTGCTGCATCAGCAAGGGGGGCTTTCGCGCCCCCCTCGGCGCTTCGCGCCTCACCCCGCGAGGATATTTGTGAAGAAAAGAAGCGGGTGAGGGAAATAGGGCGCGATTTCAGGCGAACTGTTCCACAATCAGCCGTTCTTCCAGCCCATGCCCGGGATCAAACAGGATGCAATGCGAAATGCTGGGGTCAGAGCGCACCTCGACCATAACCACGTCATTCACGGGGCGGCTGTCGGCATCGGCGCGCACGGGGCGCTTGTCGGCCTCTAGCACGTCAAATCGCACAACCGCCGCGCGAGGGAGCAGCGCGCCTCGCCAACGGCGGGGCCGAAAAGCGGCCATCGGGGTTAGGGCCAGCACATCCGAACCAATCGGCAAAATTGGCCCGTGGGCCGAATAGTTATAGGCGGTTGACCCCGCTGGCGTGGCCAGAAGCGCGCCATCGCAGATCAGTTCGGGCAGGCGTTCGCGCCCATCAACCGAAATGCGCAGCTTGGCCGCCTGCGGGCCTGCGCGTAAAAGCGATACTTCGTTGATCGCCAGCGCATGATGTTCGCGCCCCGCCCTATCGACCGCACGCATGGCAAGGGGGTGGATCACCGCCACCTCGGCCTGCGCAAGGCGCGCAGGCAAATCGCCCTCGTCATATTCGTTCATCAAAAAGCCTACCGTGCCGCAGTTCATGCCGTAAATCGGCAGTCCATATGCCTCATTCAGGGTTTGCAGCATAAACCCATCGCCGCCCAAGGCCACAATCACATCGGCAGCACTTGGCGCGCATTGGCCATGCTTGGCTGTCAGCGCGCGCAGTTCATCCTGCGCGGCAGGGCTGGCTAAAAAGGCAATGCGCGGCTGTGTCACGTTAAATCCCCCATGCGGGCAGTCTTGCTGCGCTTTGCTGCAAACTCAAGCGCAATCGCGCGGGCGTTTGGCATTGGCGGCGCGGGCCGCAAAGAATCTGTCGTTTCCAGTCTTTCCTAGACCCGCACCTTGCCCTACAACCATTGAAACCTTTTCACCAAACCCTTTGCTTAGGAGATGTCCGATGAGTGCCAGCCGTGACGTAGGCTTTTTCAGCGAACCTCTGGCCAGCCGCGATGCGGAATTATTTGGGGCCATCACCAAAGAACTGGGCCGTCAGCGCCACGAGATCGAGCTGATTGCATCAGAAAACATCGTCTCGCGCGCCGTGATGGAAGCGCAGGGTTCGGTGATGACCAACAAATACGCCGAAGGCTATCCGGGCAAGCGGTATTACGGCGGCTGCCAATATGTTGATATTGCCGAGAATTTGGCGATTGAGCGCGCCTGCCAGTTGTTTGGCTGCAGCTTCGCCAATGTACAGCCCAATTCGGGCAGCCAAGCCAACCAAGGCGTGTTCTTGGCCCTGCTGAAACCGCATGACACCATCTTGGGCATGAGCCTTGATGCAGGCGGCCATTTGACCCACGGAGCCGCGCCAAACCAATCGGGCAAGTGGTTTAACGCCATCCAATACGGCGTGCGTGCGCAAGATTTGCAACTGGATTATGACCAAGTGCAGGCACTGGCAACCGAGCATAAGCCAAAGATGATCATCGCGGGCGGCAGCGCAATTCCCCGCATTATCGATTTTGCTAAAATGCGCGAAATTGCCGATTCTGTCGGCGCTTACCTTTTGGTGGACATGGCCCATTTCGCTGGTCTTGTGGCGGCGGGCCTGTACCCCAGCCCCTTCCCCTATGCCCATGTTGCCACCACAACCACGCATAAAACCCTTCGCGGCCCGCGCGGCGGCATGATTTTGACCAATGACGAGGCGCTGGCGAAAAAGTTCAATTCGGCCATTTTCCCTGGCATTCAGGGCGGCCCCTTGATGCATGTGATTGCCGCAAAAGCCGTCGCCTTTGGCGAGGCGCTGCGGCCAGAGTTTAAAACCTATCAGGCCCAAGTGATCAAAAACGCGCAGGCCTTGGCCGACCAGCTGATGAAAGGCGGGCTTGGCACGGTGACTTCAGGCACCGACACCCACCTGATGCTGGTTGATCTGCGCCCCAAAGGCGTAACAGGCAGCGCCACCGAAAAGGCCCTTGGCCGCGCCCATATCACCTGCAACAAAAACGGCATCCCGTTTGATACCGAAAAGCCGACCATCACCAGCGGCATTCGCCTTGGCACGCCCGCGGGCACAACACGTGGCTTTGCCGAGGATGAATTCCGCCTGATTGGCGATTGGATTGTTGAAGTGGTGGATGGTCTGGCCAAGAATGGAGAGGCAGATAACGGCGCAGTGGAAGCATCGGTGAAAGCCCGCGTTGAAGCGCTGTGCGAGAAATTCCCGATTTATCCTGATTTGTAACTAGATCAGTGCTTTAATCCTCCACAGCGCATAAACCACAGCGCCGCAGATAACCACCAGCAGCGCCGCCCATGACGCCGCGCGCAGCCACCAAGATTGGCGCGCGCGGCCCTGCGCCAACGGCGTTAAATGCGCGATGCACAGTTTGGCATCGCGGCCCAGCGCGGCGGTGTCCAACTGACGCGCCAGTTTCGGCGCGCCCAGCATCGCCTCTGCCGCCGCAAGCCGCCCCGCCGCCGCCCGCACGCGCCGCGGCAACAGCCGCCCGCCGCGCCGCAACTGCGCAGCCAAATCATCCCCGCGCAGGCCAAGCCCCGCCTTCATCAGTCGCCCCACATGGGCAATATCGCGCGCCACATCATCCATGGCGCAAAACTAACCGCGCCTTGCTGGCCGCGCAAGCCTGCGTTACGCTGCCGTATGCTTGCCCAAATCCATCACCCCGCCAGCGGTGCCATCACCGCCCCGCCCCTGATCATTGCGCATGGGCTGTTTGGCTCGGCCCGCAATTGGGGTGTTATCGCGCGCCGCCTTGCCGATACGCGCGATGTGTTTGCGGTCGATATGCGCAACCATGGGGCCAGCCTACACAGCCCCGCCCACAGCTACCCCGATTTGGCCGCCGACTTGGCACAGGTGATCACCCATATCGGCGCGCCTGCTGACCTTTTGGGCCATTCGATGGGCGGCAAAGCGTCAATGCAATTGGCGCTGACAAATGGCGCGCTGCTGCGCCGCCTGATTGTGGCCGATATCGCCCCCGTGGCCTATAGCCATGACCAATCCCGCAACATAGACGCAATGCAAGCGGTTGATCTGGGCTCGATATCCACGCGCGCGCAGGCCGACGCCCTTCTTGCGCCTAGGGTCACCGACCCCGCCCTTCGTGCGTTTTTCCTGCAATCGCTAGACCTGCGCACCAGCCCCGCCACATGGAAGCTGAACCTAACCGTCTTGCGCGATCAGATGGATCTTATCGTCGGCTGGCCCGAAACCACGGGCCGCTTTGATGGCCCAACGCTGTTTCTAACAGGGGCCAATTCGCACTATGTCCAACCCGAACACCGCCCCAAAATCCAAGCCCAGTTTCCCAAAGCCCGCTTTGCGAAACTGGCAGATGCGGGGCATTGGCTGCACGCCGAAAAGCCCCGCGAATTTGAAGAGACAGTGCGCGCATTTCTGAACGCAGATTTGTAATCAGCCCGACGCGCGCGGTTGCCCCGCAAACGGCGCAGTCATTCCACGCTGCCTAAGCCAACGCGGCAAAACCCGCGCCATAGGCCGCCGCCCCCGCCAGCGTGGCCAAAACCACCGAGCGGCTGGGCAGATACACCGCCAGCACCGCCGCACTGCCAATCAGCGCAGGCAAGGTGCGGCCAGCGCTAAATTCGGGCAAAACCGATGCCGCAAACAGCGTGGCAATCGCCGCCACCCCCGTGGCCGCGAAAAACCGCGCCAGCGCGCCCTTTTCTGGCATCTTCGCCATATCCAGCCGCATCGGCAACGCGCGAAATGCCCAAACGAATGCGCCCACCACGGCGATCACGGCAAAAATCTCAGGCCGCATCACGCCCCCCCACCACGGTGCCGACCAGCGCGCCCAAAATCATCCCCGCCATAATCCCCGCCGTGGGCGAAATCGCAAAACTGCAGGCCACTGTCCCCGCCAGCGCCACCGCAATCACAGGCAACTGCGCGCGCTGCATAATCGAAAGCAGCAGCGCCAAAAACAGCGCCGTCAGCATGAAACTTAACCCCGCATCCACCGCAGGCCATGCGGCCAGCGCGCTTGCCCCCGCCACCGCGCCCACAGCCGTGCCGCACACCCATGCGGCATAAGATACCAACGCAAGCCCCCAAATAAAGCCGCCCGTCATCGCCTGCCCGCGCGCAAAGGCCCCAAGGCCCGCGCCGAACACCTCATCCGTAAGGCCAAAACCCCATACCAGCGCCCCCTTCGGCGGCGCATCCAACCCCGCGCTGCGCAAAAGGCTTGGCCCATACAGCACATGCCGCAGGCTCATCCCCACCAACGTCGCAACACTTATCCAAAACCCCGCCCCTGCCGCGATCAGCGCAATCGCCATAAACTGCGCCGCCCCTGAATACATCAGCAGCGACATAACCACCGCCTCAATCGGCGACAGCCCTGCCTTTGTCGCCGCCACGCCAAAAGAAAAGGCAATGGGAAAATATCCCAGCACGATGGGCGCGCCCACCACCGCGCCGCGCCTGAAATCTTGCGCCATCCCGCGCCCTTTCACATTGGCAAAATATCCTAGGGGTGAATGGCCCAAAGGGCCAGAGGGGGCAAGCCCCCTTTGCGCCCGCGCCGCTAATGGGCCGCTACTCGGCCGCTGGCAGATAATCCTCCATCGGTGGACAAATGCATATCAAATTGCGGTCGCCAAACACATTGTCCACGCGGCCCACAGGCGGCCAGTATTTATCAATCCGAAACGCGCCGGGGGGGAAACAACCCTGCGCACGCGGGTATGTGCGCGTCCAGTCGGCAACCAAATCCTCAACGGTATGGGGCGCATGGCGCAAAGGGCTGTCTTCTGCGGCAATCTCGCCCCCCTCAACCGCCGCAATCTCCTCGCGGATCGCAAGCAGGGCCGTGATGAATCGGTCAATCTCGGCCTTTGTCTCGCTTTCCGTCGGCTCTACCATCAGCGTGCCTGCCACGGGCCAGCTCATTGTGGGGGCGTGAAATCCGTTGTCGATCAACCTCTTGGCAATATCGTCCACGCTTACGCCAACTTCTACAAAGGGGCGTGTGTCCAAAATACACTCATGCGCCACGCGCCCCTTATTGCCCATAAACAGTATCGGATAGGCCCCTTTCAGACGGGCGGCGATGTAATTGGCGTTCAGTATCGCGACCTTCGTGGCCTGCGTCAGCCCCGCCCCGCCCATCATCAAACAATAGGCCCATGAGATCAGCAAAATCGACGCCGACCCATTCGGCGCCGCCGAAACTGCGCCCCCCTTGGCATCGCCGCTATCCTCCTCGCGCGGATCGCGCGGCAGATAGGGGGCCAGATGCGCCTTCACCCCAATCGGCCCCATGCCTGGCCCGCCACCGCCATGCGGGATGGCAAAGGTTTTGTGCAGGTTCAAATGGCTGACATCGCTGCCAATTTCGCCAGGTTTCACCAGCCCGACCAGCGCGTTCATATTGGCCCCATCCAGATAAACTTGGCCGCCATAATCGTGGGTGATGCGGCAAATCTCGCGCACCGTTTCCTCAAAAACGCCATGCGTGCTGGGATAGGTGATCATGCAGGCAGCCAGCCTATTGCCCGCCTCTGCCGCCTTGGCGGCAAAATCCACCATATCTACATCGCCATTGGGCGCAGATTGCACCACCACCACCTCCATTCCCGCCATCTGCGCAGATGCAGGGTTGGTGCCATGCGCCGACATTGGGATCAGGCAAATTTTGCGCATGCCCTCCCCATGCGCGCGGTGATAGGCGGCAATGGTCAAAAGCCCCGCATATTCGCCCTGCGCGCCCGAATTGGGCTGCATCGAAAACGCCTCATACCCCGTAATCTCGCACAGTTTTTGCGTTAAATCCGCAATCGCCTCGCCGTATCCCTGCGTCTGATCGGCAGGGGCAAAGGGGTGGATGCTGGAAAATTCGGGCCATGTGATTGGCATCATTTCCGCCGCTGCGTTCAGTTTCATCGTGCAGCTGCCCAGCGGGATCATCGCACGATCCAGCGCCAGATCGCGGTCAGACAGCCGCCGCATATAGCGCATCATTTCCGATTCCGCACGGTTCATATGGAATACGGGATGGGTTAGGTAAGGCGTATTTCTAAGCATCTGTTCAGGAAAGGCCAGTTCCCCCCGATGCGGCGGCACGCCTTCAATGCCAAATGCGCGCAAAACGCGGGTCAGGATTTCCTCCGTTGTGGTTTCATCTACCGAAATCCCTACGCGATCTGCGCCCACTTTGCGAAAGTTCAGCCCTTCGGCCCGCGCAGCGGCCAAAATTCCCGCTTGGCCCACGCCCACCTCGACAGTGATCGTGTCAAAAAACGCATCTGGCGATACTTTTGCCCCCGCCGCGCGCAGCGCGCGGGCAAGACGGGAGGCTGCAAAATGCACCCGCTCGGCCATGGCGCGCAGCCCCTTTGGCCCATGAAAAACTGCGTAAAATCCCGCCATCACTGCCAGAAGCGCCTGCGCAGTGCAGACATTCGATGTGGCCTTTTCGCGGCGGATATGCTGCTCGCGGGTTTGCAGAGCAAGGCGCAGCGCGCGGTGGCCGCGCGCATCTTTCGAAACGCCCACAATCCGCCCTGGCATGGCGCGCTTATACGCATCACGGCAGGCGAAGAATGCCGCGTGCGGCCCACCAAAGCCCAACGGCACGCCAAAGCGCTGGCTGGCTCCAATGGCAATATCCGCCCCCATCGCGCCCGCATCTTTCAAAAGCACCAGCGCCAGCAGATCAGTCGCCACAATCCCCAGCGCCCCCGCACTGTGCAAGGCGCTGATTTCATTTGTAAAATATCGCACAGGGCCATAACTACCCGGATATTGAAAAATCGCGCCGAACACCTGTTCAGGAACCAGCGCCTCGGGCGCGCCAACCGTCACAGGAATGCCCAAGGCCTGCGCGCGGGTTTTGATCACGGCAATGGTTTGCGGATGGCACCCCTGATCCACGAAAAATCCTGCCGCCTTAGACTTGGCCACGCGCTGCGCCATGGTCATCGCCTCGGCCGCTGCTGTCGCCTCGTCCAGCAGGCTGGCATTAGCCACGGGCAGGCCCGTCAGGTCAGCCACTATGGTTTGATAATTCAGCAGCGCCTCTAGACGCCCTTGGGCAATTTCGGGCTGATAGGGGGTATATGCCGTGTACCAAGCAGGATTTTCCAATATATTCCGCTGGATAGCGGGCGGGGTAAAGGTGCCGTAATAGCCTTGCCCAATCATGCTGGTCACCACCTTATTCTTGGCCGCAACCCCGCGCATTTTGGCCAAAAGATCGCTTTCAGACAACGGATGCCATGACAGCGCCGCGCCTTGGCGGATGCTGGCTGGCACGGTTTCATCCATCAGCGCATCCAAACTGGCAGCGCCCACCACGCGCAGCATCTCGTCCATTTCCTCTGGCGAAGGGCCGATATGTCGGCGGTTTGCAAAGTCGTCGGGGTTATAGACAATAGGCGTAAAAGCCATGGGGGCACCTTTTATGAATATACGTTCAGATTTAGGGATCAGCTGATCAAATCGGCATATTCGTCTTCGTCCATCAGATCATCCAGCACGGATAAATCATCGATCCGCATCTTGAAAAACCACGCAATGCCCGTGGGGTCTTCGTTCACAAGTGCAGGATTATCCACAAGTTTTTGGTTCACATCGACAATTTCACCGTCCAAGGGGGCCAAAATATCCGAAGCCGCCTTTACGCTTTCAATGACCACCACTTCATCGCCCGTGGTCACCATCGTTTCCACTTCGGGCAGTTCAACAAATACGACATCGCCCAGCTGCGTGGCCGCATGTTCTGTGATGCCAACCACCACCAAATCGCCCTCAACGCGCAGCCATTCGTGGTCTTTCGTGTATTTCATGATCGCTCCTATCTTTTATAGTTTGTGGGATGAAAAGGCAGTGCGCACACGCGCAGCGGTGTCGGTTTTCCGCGCAAATCGCCCGCAATCAGCGTGCCGATTTCACTGTGACTTGGCGGCAGATAGCCCATGGCAATGGGCGCGTTCAGGCTGGGGCCAAACCCGCCCGATGTGATGCGGCCAATGGGCGCAGCCCCGTCAAACAGCACCACCCCTTCGCGCATCGGCGCGCGCCCATCAGGGCGCAGCCCCATGCGCAAACGGCTGGTTTCATTGGATAATTCTTCCAAAATCCGCGCCGCGCCCGCAAACCCGCCTGCGCGCGCCCCACCCGCACGGCGCGCCGTGGATATGGCCCAAGACAGGCCCGCCTCGATGGGCGAAGTCGTCTCGTCTATGTCATGCCCATACAGCGGCATCCCCGCTTCCAGTCGCAAACTGTCACGCGCGCCAAGGCCAATGGGAGCAACACCCTGCATTGCCAGTAGGCGGCGAGCAAAGGCATTAACCTGCGCTGCAGGCAACGATATTTCAAACCCATCCTCGCCCGTATAGCCCGACCGCGACACCCAGATATCGCCAAAAACCCGCACGTCCATAAAGCGCATAGCCACCACACCCTGCAAAATCTGCGCAAGTGCCGCCTCGGCCAACGGGCCTTGCAGCGCCAGCAGCGCCCTATCTGAACACATGGTCAGTTGGGCGCAGCGCAGCCGCCCCATTAAATGCGCAAAATCCGCGTCTTTGCAGGCGGCGTTGACAACAATCAGAAAATGGTCGCCGCGATGGGCGATCATCAGATCGTCCAATATCCCGCCCGCGTCATTCGTCAGCATACCGTACCGCTGCCGCCAAGGGGCTAGGCCTGTCACATCAATCGGCATCAGTCGTTCTAAATCCAGCGCTAATTCTTCCATGGGTCCAATGGGATAGGCCAATATCTGCCCCATATGCGATACATCAAACAGCCCCGCCTTGGCGCGGGTGTGCAGGTGTTCGTTCATCACGCCCATCGGGTATTGCACGGGCATGTCATACCCCGCAAAACCCACAATTTTGCCGCCCAGTTCGGCGTGCAAATCATGCAGCGGCAACCGCAAAAGCCCAGAAATTTGATCGCTCACCCGCGCCCCCAAATCTGCGTGGCCACAGGCCAGCACCGTTACGGGCATATCTCCCTTTGTGGTGCCCCCTCTGTCCGTGCCCAGCCAAATAGCTAGGCGCCTGAGATCGTTATCCCTTCGGCGGGCGCAAATATCGCCACTCTCCAGAGTTTCGCAGCCAAAACGGTTCATTTGCCTGAGAGTTTACCGGGGCGGTTGCTCCTTCGGCATTCGACTTAACGAATTCTCCCGATCTGACGCCCCATTGGTAGCCAGCCCCGCGCCGAAGGGCAAGGGCGAAAATCGACGCTTTTGCAGATTTTTGCGACAAGGGCGCGGACCTGCCCTGCAACGCAAAAGGCCTGCCCAAACTATGGGCAGGCCTTTCAAACCATGCGTTCAGAAATGGCTAAATCTGCGGGCGCTTTTGCAACAGCGGCAGCACATCGGCCATTTCTGGCCCTGCGTCCAACCCCGTTATCGCGCGACGCAACGGGCGAAACAGCGCACCGCCTTTACGGCCTGTCGCCTCGCGTACGGCTGCCGTCCATTCGCCCCAGGTGGCATGGCTCCACGGTTGCGGCGGCAGCATATCAAAGGCGGTTTTCACAAATTCGCGGTCCTCATCGGACACCATGGGCGTCGCCCCATCGCGCAGCAATTCCCACCATTTGGCCAGATCATCCAGTACAGTGATATTGGCCTTGGCAACAGTCCAGAACCCTTCGGCCAGCGCGTCAGGCACGCCCAGCGCTTTGATCTTATCTGCCACCGCAGGCAGCGGCAACGATTGCACATGGGCGCGGGTCAGGGGAAACAAATCTTCGGCATCAAACTTGGTTGGGGCTGCGCCAAAGCTACCCACATCGAAGCCGTCGATCAAATCTTGCATCGATGCGGCCAGTTCCACTGGTTTGGATGACCCCAGCCGCGCCATCAGCGACAGCAGGGCCATCGGTTCTACCCCGCGCGCGCGCAAATCGCGCAAAGACAGCGTGCCAAGGCGTTTGGACAATTCCTCGCCCCCCGCGCCCGTCAGCAATGAATGGTGAGCGAAATTCGGCGGGGTGCCGCCCATCGCCTGCATGATCTGAATTTGCGTGGCGGTGTTGGTCACGTGATCGGCCCCGCGCACGATAAACGTCACCCCCATGTCGATATCATCGACCGAAGAGGCAAAGGTATACAGCACCTGCCCATCGGCGCGGATCAGAACAGGGTCAGACACCGAAGCGGCATCAATCGAAATGTCGCCCAAAATGCCATCGGACCATTCAATGCGCTGCTGATCCAGCAAAAACCGCCAGTAGCTCTCGCGCCCCTCGGCGCGCATCGCCGCTTTTGCTGTCTCGTCCAACTTGTAGCTTGCGCGGTCGTAAACAGGGGGCTTGCCCATGTTCAACTGTTTCTTGCGCTTTAAATCCAGCTCAACAGGGGTTTCAAAACATTCATAAAACCGCGCCGCCGCGCGCAGGCCATCTGCCGCCTCGCGGTAGCGATCCATGCGCAGCGATTGCTTTTCAACCCTATCCCAATGCAGCCCCAGCCAGTCCAGATCGGTCATAATCCCGTCGGCATATTCCTGTTTGCTGCGCTCGCGGTCGGTGTCATCCAGTCGCAGAATAAACGTGCCGCCCGTTTTGCGCGCGATCATATAGTTCATCAAAGCCGTGCGCAGATTGCCGACATGAATATAGCCAGTGGGCGATGGGGCAAAGCGGGTGATGGTGGGGCGCTGGTTCATGGGAAGGCTCCTGTTTCTGGGGCCTTCCCTGTCATATCGGGGCACAATTGTCCAATGGGAAAGGGCGAACAAAGGCGCCGTGAAAACGCCGTGGTTGGGCTTTAATTGGGGCTTCGCTCTTAAGCGTCCTTATAATTTACGCCCTTTACGTCCGCGTCAGGTGCTGTCTTTTGCCGCCGCACAATCAGGCGGTTTAGGGCGTTCACATATGCCTTAACACTCGCCACAATCGTATCCGTATCGGCCGATTGTCCCGTCGCAATGCGCCCGTCTTCTTCCAGCCGAATAGACACAGTCGCCTGCGCATCCGTGCCTTCGGTTACGGCATGCACCTGATAAAGTTGCAGCCGCGCTTCATGCGGGAAAATAGCCTTAACAGCGTTAAAGGCCGCGTCCACAGGCCCATCCCCCGTGGCATCGGTGGCATGTTCGACCCCGTCAACCGATAACGTCAACGCAGCCTCTTGCGGCCCATCTGTGCCGCAGACCACGCGCAGGCGGCGCACTTGCAAAAAGTCATGCGCCTCATGCGTCGCCTCATCTGCCACTAGCGCGATCAGATCGTCATCGTAAATCTCTTTCTTGCGGTCGGCCAACGCCTTGAACCGCACGAACAGATCATTCAGTTGATTGTCCGCCAAATCAAAACCCAGTTCCGCCATTTTACTGCGCAGTGCCGCGCGGCCCGACAATTTACCCATGGTCAGGTTTTTCTGATGCAACCCGATGTCTTCAGGGCGCATAATTTCAAAGGTCTCGACGTTTTTCAAAACCCCGTCTTGGTGGATACCGCTTTCGTGCAGAAAAGCGTTCTTGCCAACAATCGCCTTGTTGAACTGCACGGCAAAGCCCGAAACCGATGATACACGCCGCGACAAGTTCATGATTTTGGTGGTATCAATGCCCGTCTGGTAGGGCATGATATCGTTGCGCACGCGCATCGCCATCACGACTTCTTCCAAGGCAGTATTGCCCGCGCGTTCGCCCAAACCATTGATCGTGCATTCAATCTGCCGCGCGCCAGCGTCAACGGCGGCCAAGGCGTTGGCCGTCGCCATACCCAGATCATTGTGGCAATGGGTGGCGAAAATGATGCTATCAGCCCCTGGAACCCGCTCTAGCAGCATACGGATCAAATCCGCCGATTCGCGGGGCGCAGTATAGCCCACGGTGTCGGGAATGTTGATGGTGGTGGCCCCTGCCTTAATCGCAATTTCCACCACACGGCACAGATAGTCATGCTCGGTGCGGGTGGCATCCATCGGCGACCATTGCACATTGTCACACAGATTACGCGCATGGGTCACTGTATCATGAATGCGCTGCGCCATTTCGTCCATCGTCAGGTTCGGAATCGCACGGTGCAGTGGCGAGGTGCCGATAAACGTATGAATACGCGGGGATTTTGCGTGTTTCACCGCCTCCCAGCAGCGGTCAATATCTTTGTAATTGGCGCGCGACAGCCCGCAAATCGTGCTGTTTTTCGCAGCTTTCGAAATTTCCGTCACAGCGGCAAAATCGCCTTCGGACGCAATGGGAAAGCCTGCTTCGATAATATCAACGCCCATCTCATCCAAAAGGCTGGCGATTTCCAGCTTTTCATCATGGGTCATCGTCGCGCCGGGCGATTGTTCGCCATCGCGCAAAGTGGTGTCAAAAATCATCACGCGCGGCTGCGCAGATTTATCGGTCATTTTCGGAATTCCTTGGTCGGGCTGTGCTGCATCTTCGGCGCTGTCTGTTTGGGCGCTTTCCCTAGCCGAGCGGCTGCGCCCAAAGGCACGCTCAGCGGCGGGTAAGGTGCAGCAGCGCAGGCGTAGGCTTGCGCACTTGGCCAGCAGCCAAGGCAAATACAAAAGTGATGAGCGCAAGCGTTATCATGAGATTGACTATACCCACGCGAAACGGAAAGAAAAGGGGGCAAATAAAGAAAAAATTGCCCCGAAATTGGATCAGTGCGACTGCCGCGCTAGTCCCGCGCGAAAATAGTAGTCATCGGCGGCAAACCGTCCCCGATTTCCATTGTGGTGGTCAATGTCGCATCGACACAACTATACAGCACAGATATCTCCTTTGAAATGTCGAACGCATTCGCAAAGTTAACACCATCAGACGTGCTGGCTTCGGCCGTGGCCATCTGAAAACTGGGGCAAATATTCAAAACGCCGGCCTCAGCGCTCCATTTTCCGATGCTGCCTGTGCTGTTGCCATTTCCGGTGACAGTTCTTTGGTCGGTCTGTGCCTCTAAGTTGATGTTCATCGGTACGCTAGAATATCCACCATTCGCCGCCAGCCGCATCATCATTTCGCTGGCCTCAATCTGTGCAAAATCGGCCATCCCCATCTGGCGCAAATATTCCACAGGCCCGCCGCCTTTCATAACCCAAGTGCCAACAAGGCACTTGTCCAACTTTTCCGAGCCTTGGCAGTCGCCGCAGGGTGTTTCCAGCGTGGCGGTTAGATCATGCTTTGGGCTGATCTCGCCCGTGTTCAGGGCGACAAAGGTCCATTGTTTGGCCTCTTCGGCAGAATTTTCCACACTCTTGGGCCAATCTTGCCAAACCATATCGATCTTCATCGCGGCATGGCCCTCGGGGTCGATGGTGTTCGCCCATATCCCGCACAAATATTCAACTGGGCCATAGTTCAGCACAAAAGGCCCGCGCGTCAGTTCTTCTTCGGTGGTTTCTGAAAACTTGAATCGCGTGATTTCGGGCGCGGGTGTCGCAAGCCCCGCCCCGCCAGCGGCACTAATTTCATTATCCACATAGGCTTTGGCAAAATCCAGCCAGTCGTTTTTATCGGGCATCGCCGTGCGCATCGCGGCATGCTGGGCGTCATCGCCGCCAGACGTGGCCATGGCCGCTTGAAACCCAATCAGAAAATCCACGCCTTTTTTGGCAATCATCCATTGGAAAAACGGGGTTGCACTGGTGGCCATACCGTTCAGCGGCGTGTGACTGGTCACTGCGCCCGCGA
>CAXNJD010000002.1:0-15747 GCA_964202545.1 Cypionkella sp. | reverse complement strand
CTCCTGGCGTTGCTGCGATTGTGGTGTTCCCTTCTCAGGCCGTGGCACCCATATTCGTAATAAATTGCCGAGAGCATTGGGCGGTCTTGATTTTGATGAAAACCTCATTTCCTTCCAACGAGAATGTCCGATCTTCTGTGTAATTGGGATTTGGTCCATGCTTATTGAAATAGGCAAGGACGATGGCATTGACAATTTCCAAAGAAGTGTTGGACGAGTTACTGAAGGACTGCAAGCGATCTGACGATTTGCTTGGCGAATCTGGGCTGATGAAAGAGCTGCGGATCCAGCTGATGGAGCGTATGCTTGGCGCGGAGCTGACCGCGCATTTGGGCTATGAGGCGGGTCAGGACGCGCCCCCTGATCAAGGCAATCGCCGCAACGGTTCATCTGCCAAAGTGCTGAGGGGGCAGGATGGCGAAATCCCGATTTCCGTGTCGCGTGATCGGGACGGCAGTTTCTTGCCCGAACTGGTTAAGAAGGGTCAGACGCGGATCGACGGGCTGGATGACAAGATCATTGGTCTTTATGCCGCTGGTTTGACCGTTCGCGACATCCGCGCCCACCTTGAAGATGTTTATGGATTGCAGGTCTCGCCCGATCTGATCAGCCGCGTGACAGACGCGGTTTTGGACGAGGTTCGCGAATGGCAAAGCCGAGCGCTGGAGCGGATGTACCCCATTGTGATCTTCGATGCGCTGAGGGTCAAAATCCGCGACGCGGTCAGCCGCATGGTCAAAAACAAGGCTGTTTACGTGGCTTTGGGTGTCACCCGCGACGGTCTGCGCGAGGTTCTTGGCCTTTGGATAGCCGAGAATGAAGGGGCCAAATTCTGGCTATCGGTGATGAATGAGCTGCGAAATCGCGGCGTGCAGGACGTTCTGATCGCGGTCGTGGACGGGCTGAAGGGCTTTCCCGAGGCCATCACAGCCGACTTTCCAGAGGCCACGGTTCAGACCTGCCCTCGCCATGGTCTCTCGGACCAGTGGCGTTCCCATGGCACGATGCATCTGGTGCGCCATTCGCTGAACTTTTGCGCATGGAAAGATCGCAAGTCCGTCGCCGCCGACCTGCGCAGAATTTACGGCGCACCAACTGCCGATCAGGCGGCAGCCGAATTGAACGCTTTCGAGCAAAAATGGGCGGGGAAATACGCCTCGATTGCCCCAGCCTGGCGGCGGGTATGGCAAGAAGTGATCCCGTTCTTTGCCTTTGATCCGTCCATTCGCAAGATCATCTACACGACCAACGCCAGAAAGCATGATGCCGATAGACCAAAGGCCCAACATGCACTAACATTCAAACTGGACCACAAAATGGGGGCACTCCAATTTCATCCTTCATGTCAAATGTTATGCCCGAGTATCGCTGTCCCCGTCGCCTTTATTCTGGCCTTGCAGTCGCATAACGCGCGCTATAATTGGCGCACCCGAGATAACCAGAAGGATCCGCATCAGGTGATGCACGATGACATAGCCCAGATCGGCGCCGACGATGATCGCAAGCACCGTCATCTCGGCTTGCCCACCAGGCGCGAAAGCGAGGAAGCCATCAACCGCAGGGGTAAGGCCCAACAACACCACCAACTCGGTAAAGAGCGCGGCCAGTCCCGCTAGCATCAGCACAAATATCACCCCCGCCGATACATCGCGGTTGATCTCGTGCATGGTCACGCCGACATAGCCGACCCCGATGCCGACACCGATCATGAACTGCGCTATGAGGATCGCCTCAGCCGGTGGGCGGTAATGGATCACGCCTGTCAGAGACAACGCGCCGGTCAGGATCATGGGACCGAGGATCGAGGGCCCAAACAGGCCGATCCTTTCGCCACCCTTCCAGCCAATCAGCGCCGCAAGGGCCATGATTGCCATTTCATGCAATGGCAATTCAGTCGCAGGGGCGCCAATGGGGTTATCAATAGTTACCCCAAATCCCAACGTCAGGATTAGCGGCGCAACGGTCACGATAATCATTACCCTCGTCGTATGGATCAGGCTCAAAGCCCGCACGTCGCCCCCCGCTTGCTGACCGAAGATCACCATGTCCTGCAGCCCGCCCGGCATCGCGGCATACCAGCTGGTGGCCCAGTCGAACTTGTATATCTTGCGAAAGAACGGCACACCTACCAGCCCGATGACCGCGATGTATAGTGGGACCAGAGCGACTGAGGCCGCCATCTGCGGCACTCGTGCCAACACTTCGGGCGTGAGCGACGCGCCCACTGCCACGCCAAGAATAGTCCGCGCTGCGACCGAGAGGCGCCCCAATCCCTGCAGCGGTGCGCCCGCCAGCGCAGCGAAGAGGCAACTGAAGAGCGGCCCGAAAAGGAAGGGCAATGGCAGGGACAAAACCCAAAAAATACCAGTGCCCAGCAGCGCCAACCCCAACGTCAAGGCGCGGCGCTTCAAATATGTTGGTGGTCGCGTGAACATAACGCTTTGCTCTCTCGGTTTTGCAAGAACTTGTATCCTTGCACGAACTTATGCCCGCGGTTTGGACTATACGACCGCATCTCGCACAAGCCCCAGCGTGAAAGCGCGGCCCAGCGATCCAGACCGCACGCAGACCATTGAGATCGCCGTCGGATGAGCGGCAATTCACACGGTCCATTTTTTCCCTTCGGCCAAAGCGACCCCAAGCTTCGACCGAAGGAGACTGGACTTTTCAGTTGCCTTCAGGGGGCCTCGGCGAAGATCCAGACATTATTGGCTGGTAGCTCGCACCAGACCTGTCCCGGCTCACGGCGAACTGCCCCCTGTGCTTTGAGGGCTACTCCGGGCGCCGATAGACGGTATTCCCAGTGATTCCCCAAGTAGATGCTGGCATCAAGCTTGACCGGGATTCGATTTGGCCCAGGAGCATCGTGCAGGGCCGTGCGTTCTACCCGTACGATAGCAGAGGCAGCATTTCCAGAGGCCGACACGTTGCCGTCTGGCGTGCTGCCAGTTATCGTCCAGCCCGCGCCGACCAGGGCTGGTTGCCCGCCCTGCTCGCCAATCTTACCGTCAAGGACGTTGTTGTTGCCAAGGAACTCTGCAGTGTAGCGACTGCGCGGATTGCTATAGATATCATGCGGGGTGCCGCTTTGCACAATTGTACCTCCCTTTAGCAACAGTACGTTGTCCGCCATGGCAAGCGCTTCGTCCTGGTCGTGGGTGACCATGACAGCACACAGTTCCAGCTCTAGGATAAGTTTGCGGATCCAATACCGGGCCTCTTCGCGCAGCTTGGCATCAAGATTTGACAGTGGTTCGTCCATCAAGATGACCTTCGGCTGATAAACAAGGGCTCTGCAGATGGCGACGCGCTGCTGCTGACCACCAGAAAGCTGGAATGGATATCGGTCAGCAAGGTGGCCAAGCCCCATCTTATCGAGCATCTCTTGAACCCGTTTGGCGATCGTGAACTTGTCCACGCCTCGGATCATAAGCCCGAACGCCACATTCTCGGCGACGGTTCGGTGAGGCCAAAGCGCATAGGATTGGAACACCAAACCGATGTTGCGCTTCTCAGGCGGGAGCATGGTTCCCTTGGCTGCATCATAAACCGGAGTGCCGCCGATGGAGATGTGCCCATCGCTCGGAGTCTCAAGTCCGGCAACGGTGCGAAGCAGGGTTGTCTTGCCGCTGCCCGAGGCTCCAAGCAGGGCGACCACTTCGCCACGCTTGGCGGTGAACGACGTTCCCTGCAAAACATGCACGGCGCCCAGATGCATGTGGATATTTTCGACGATGAGGTCAGCCATGGATTTTCCCTCCCCCTAGGCGGTTGGCCAGCAATAACCCACCAGTCGTCATCACGACGCTTATGAGAGCTAGAGCAGCGATTGTGTCGAGTGATCCGCTCGCCATCAGCGAAACGATCAGCGAACCGATGACTTCGGTTCCTTGCGTCATGAGGTAGACGCCAGTTGCGTACTCCCTCAGGAAAATAATCATGATCATCGTCCATGCGCCAAGCAGCCCTGGCCGAATGATCGGGATCACGATCTTGCGCCAAGTCTGTCCGATTGTGGCACCAGCCGAGCGTGCTCCCTCCTCGAGTTCGGGAGCCACCTGAAGCAGGGTCGATTGGATCAAACGCAGTCCGTAGGAAAGACCAACGATGATGTAAGCTACCAGAAGGCTGAAGATGGTCAGGCGCAATGGCTGCAGGAACGGGACGAACAGGAATATCCAAAAGAACGCCAAACCGATGATCAATCCGGGCAACGCGCGAGGCATGAGCACCATATAATCCAACGATGTATTGCCCCAACCGCTCCAACGATGGCCAGCAAGCGCGATCATCAAATAGGCCAATACTGCGAAGGCACCTCCCACGACGGCAAGCAGCACAGTATTGATGATACCCCTTTGCAGGGTGTCGATCTGGAAAAGCGCCTGAAAATTGCCCAGCGTCAAATGGTCAAAGAGATTTACCCCCACGCCCCAGGCATCGACGAAGGCACGAATGGCGATGCCACCGATAGGCATGACAATTGCCAGAGTAAGCCAGGTGCCGACGCCTAGCCAGGCAACGATCTGCCCTGTTCGACCAAGCCGGATGCTGGTGACGCGCGCGCCCTTGCCACCGATGGCCGCAAAGCGGCGTGCGCGGTTGAGCAGCCGACGCTGGATAAAGACAAGCGGAAAGATGATGGCCAAAAGCACCACGGCAACCACCGCCATCAACTGGTAGGATGGCACGCCAAGGATGGTGGTCAGCTTGTAAATGTAAGTGGTAAGAACAAGAACCCCATCTGGATCGCCAAGCACCAGCGGCAGACCAAATGCCTCGAAGGCCAGCATCACATTAAGACCAATGCTAAAAATAAGCGCCGGCAGGATGAGTGGCAAGGTGACATGCCGGGCCACGGTCCATATCCCAGCCCCCGACGACCGCGCTGCCTCTTCAAGATCACCCGGAAGGTTACGCATGGCCGCCGAGGCATAGAGGTAAACATGCGGCACATGAGTAATGCCAGAGATTAGGATCAGGCTTGGCAATCCGTAGATATCCCAAGGCGCATCGCCAAAGACGCCCTTGAACGCGAGTGTGACAATACCAGATGGGCCAAGCGCCACAGTGTAGCCGAAGCCAAGCACGATGGCAGACAGGAACATCGGCACCAGAACGATCCCCTCCAGCCAGTGACGGCCGGAGAGGTCGGTTCTTGTGATCAGGAATGCAAGTACTGCTCCCAGCGGCACGCACACTGCGACCGTTCCCAAAGCGAAAAGGGTGGTCGTTCCAAGGGCGCGGTAAAAATCCGGGTCCCTGAAGATATAGAGGTATGCGTCCAATCCCAACCTGCTGAGCGGCGAGAAGAAGGGACCGGTAAGAAAGCTCTGATAGAGGATCAGAAGCACGGGGGAGAGCACGAGAATTCCGAGAGCCGCCAGGGCAGTCCAACGGAATCCCGCAGCATCGGCGTGAGTTTTGGCCATTCTACGGGTTCCTGTTTAGAATTACGGCTGGAGAGCGTTCTGCCACTTCTGGAAGAAGTCGCTCCGTGTGGTCGCATCAAGGCCGCCTAGAAGCTTCTCGTCAAGTTTGATGGGCACCAGCTTGCCGCCCGCCATTTCGTTGACGGTATCGAAGTTGTCGCCCTCGATATCCGTACGAACGGCCGGCAACCCTGCGCTCGCGGCCACTTCCTGCCCCTGCTTGGAGAGCATGAAGTCTAGGAACAGCTTGGCGGCATTCGGATTGGGTGCGTTGCGGCTGATGAAAGCGGCGCGTGACGAGGCGATTGTGTAATCCTCGGGGAAGACAACGGTCAGGTTCGGGCTTTTCTTGGCCCACCCAAGAGCGTAGGCGCCATTGACGCCGATCGCGATTGGGTGCTCGCCCGAGATAACTTTTTCCCGCATCTGACCCGAACTCGAATAGACCTTGCCGCCAGCAGCGCCAAAAGCATCGGAAAGCGCCCAGAACGCGTCCGTGTCATTTCCAGCATCGGCAAAGAAGGTGACGAAGGCCTGCGCCGACTTCTCGGGGTCGAACATCGTGACTTTGCCATCAAATTCAGCCGCGCGCTCGGTGAGCATCGCCGCCAAGTCTTTGCGGTTGGCGGGCAGTGCTTCGGTGAATACCACGTTGTTATACATGAACACTGCAGGCTCGACCGTCGTGAGATAAGCCGAATCCTTGTACTTGGCCCAGTCGGGGAAAGCCGCTGCCTCGAGCGACGCATATGGCTCCGCATAGCCCTCTTCCACAAGCTGTAGTTGCAGATCGAGCCCATTGGACCAGACGATGTCAGAGCCAACCTGGTTCGCCGCTGCCTCGCTGACAACGCGGTTGTAGACAGCCCCGCTGGAAACGTCGATCCAACTGACTGCGATTCCAGGATAGGCAGCCTGGAAGCCTTCGATCATGCCCTGCGCCTGTTCGGCGTCGACGGGAGAATATACGTTCAGCTGCCCTTCCGCGATGGCGGCCTCAACGATCTGCGCGTAATCTGCTGGGTAGCCTTCAGGCACCTGCTGGGCCATCATAGGCGCAGTGGTGATCGCCAGGGCGCAGACAGCCGTGGCGCTAGTCAAGATCTTCCGGATGTACATCTTCTCTCCTCCATAGATGTTACGTTGGTCGTTCAGCGATGCGCCTCATTTGTTGGCGAGGTCTGCACCTTCAACCCCGTGGCGCTTGAGTGCCTCGGCGAAGAACCCATCGGCGAGTCTTCGCTCGATGAATGCGTTGAGCCGATCCAAGAGGTAAGGTTCAAGCGCCTTCGGTACCCCCAAGGCCTGTTGGATCAGCATGAAATAAGGTTCGATCAACCGCAGGCCACCAATGCGGGCGGCATCTGCTTCAAGTTGGCCTCGCACACCGGCGGCCACGTCCAACCCTAGCCGCAAAAAAGTGTCTACAACTTCAGGCGAGGTGCATTCACGTATTAGAGTGGCCTTGCGAATGATGCGGGTCAGGAACAGGTCATAAGCGCTGCCGCGTCCGACACCGATCAGCACGCCAGTTTGATCCACATCCTCGTGGCAAAGATAGGCGGAATCCTCGCGCACCAAATAATTGCCCTGTATCGCGAGATAGGGGCGCGTGAAGGCGACCTTTTCGGCCCGAGCCGGATCGACGGCGAAAAAACCAAGGTCGCACACGCAGTCGCCAACTGCCGCCGTGGCATCCTTGGCAGCATCAAAGGTGATGAAACGGCAATCAAGCGATAGGTCTGACGCTATCCGACGGGCAACATCCACCGAGACCCCAGCCGGCGCGCCCTGCGCATCGCTGTAAGCAAGGATCGGGTTTCCGTAGTTGATGGCGACCGTTAGCACCCCACGGGTCGCTGTTTCGATCTTCTCTGCAGATTCCGACACCTTTTCCATCAGCGCTGACCTTCTTTCAGAAGTGCTTCGGGAATCAGGACTGTCCCTTCCATCAAGCGGCGGGCGCTACGGCTCATCGTCACCGAGGTGACTGCCCATTGGCCGTCGCGAAGCGCAGTTTGCGCGCCGACCGAGAGGGTGCCGGACGGGTGGCCAAAGCGAAGGGTCGTGCGCGGACCACCCATGGTTTCGCTGACCACCGTGCCGGGAATGGCTGCCGCTGCCGCAAGGCCAACGGCACCCGTGCCGGTCATGGCGTGATGCAGTTTTCCCATAGAGAAAATGCGGGCGTTGATCTGGATATCCTCGGTCGCCACCATCTGGCCATTTGAGGCGACATAGGACTGGGGCGGAGACACGAAGGCAAGTTTGGGCGTATGCGGCCGCAATTGTGTTGCCTTGGCTGCAGATTCGGCTAGGCCCATTCGGACGGCGCAGTGGGCGCGGATTGCCTCGGCACGGGCGAGCAGTGGGACATTTCCGTTAATGTCAGCCTGAAGCTCTGCCCCAGTAAGCCCAAGCGTCGCGGCAGTGACGATGATCGCGGGGTTGCCCGCGGTGATGAGCGTCGCCTCGATCGCGCCGACACCGGGAATGTCGATCGTCTCGGTCAGCTGCCCGGTCGGGAACATGCCCTCGGACTGTGCAGCATCCTGCAGAAATTCCAACGGAATCTCGGCGGCTGGAAAGGTCACACCGTCAAGGACGAAGTCCCCGTCCTCCACCACTTTGCCGGCTTTCATGGGAACGCGCGCGATGATCCTTGCGCCGATGTTGACCTGCCAGATCCTGACTGTCGCGAAGCCATTTTCAGGCGCCGCGACCAGACCTTGTGCGATGGCGAAAGGTCCGACGGCCGAAGTCAGGTTACCGCAGTTGCCAGACCAGTCGATCACCGGATCCCCGATGGCGACAGCGCCGAAGGTGTAGTTCACATCGCAATCGGCTCGCTCGGTCGGGCCAACGATGACGACCTTTGTCGTGCTTGATGTGCCGCAACCCATCCCGTCAATCTGCTGGCCATAGGGATCGGGGCTACCGATCACACGCAGGAGGACCCGCTCGCGGATCACTGGATCGCCGGGAAGCCAGTCCTCGCGAAAGAACACACCTTTGCTTGTGCCGCCGCGCATGAAAACAGCTTGAATGGGAGTTTGCATCGTCATTGCCGGGGTCCCGCGTGATTGTTGAATATCTCGCGCAGCACGAAGGGGACAATGCCTCCGTGGCGGTAGTATTCGACCTCGATGGGCGTATCGAGACGGACGACCAACGGGGCCTCGGTCTGGACACCATCCGCGCGCGTGACTATAAGCGTGGCCCCCTGTCGCGGCGTGAGAGTTTCCTGCAGCCCAAAGATTTCAAAGGATTCTGAACCGTCTAGCTCCAGTTTTTCACGCGTGAAACCAGGGGCGAATTCCATCGGCAGGACGCCGAGAAGAACCAGGTTGGAGCGGTGGATCCGCTCGAAACTTTCAACGATCACGGCATCGACACCCAAAAGGCGCGTGCCCTTGGCAGCCCAATCCCGCGCCGAGCCTGTGCCGTATTCCTTGCCGCCGAAGACCAGGATTGGCGTTCCCTCGCTTTGGTAGGCCATGGCGGCGTCATAAATCGGCACAATGACGGTCTGGCCTGACGGGGCGCGATAGATCGTGCGACCGCCTTCCTCAGGCGCTCCGTCGTTGCGCGGCGGCAGCATCAGGTTCTTGATGCGCCGATTGGCGAAGGTGCCGCGCGTCATCACTTCGTGATTTCCTCGGCGCGAGCCATAGGAGTTAAAGTCTGTCGGCGCGACCTGTTGTTTCTGAAGATAGACGCCAGCGGGTGTGTCGGCCCGTATCTCGCCCGCCGGGCTGATATGGTCGGTGGTCAGTGAGTGGCCAAAAACTGCCAGCGCCCGCGCCCCTGCGATGGGCCTTTTGGCTGGGGGCACTAGATCGAAATTCTCGTAGAAAGGGGGCCGCAGCAGGTAGCTGGATTGCGGCCAGTCGTAGATCTGCCCCGCTCCGGACGGCAGGGCGTCCCAGTCAGCGCCACCATTACCAAGTTGCGCCGTGGCGCGGAAGGATGCCACGCCAACATGGTCGCGTATCACGACATCGACTTCGGTGTCGGCGGGCCAGATATCGCGCAGAAAAACCGGTTGCCCCTCAGTGCCGATGCCAAGGGGCCGGCTGGTAATGTCGATGTCCATCGTGCCAGCCAAGGCATAAGCGACAACCAGAGCGGGCGACGCAAGGTAATTGGCCCTGATGCTGCCATGGACTCGGGCCTCGAAATTGCGGTTGCCCGACAGGACGGCACAGCCGACAAACTGCTCGGCCTCAAGCACGCTCTCGATCTCGGGATCGAGTGGACCGGAGAAGCCGATGCAGGTGGTGCAGCCATAGGCAACCACGTCGAAGCCGAGCGCCGAAAGCGGTTCCAACAGCCCCGCACGGCCAAGATAGTCGGTGACAGCACGGGACCCAGGGGCAAGCGATGTCTTTATGTGCGGTGCGACCCTCAACCCCAAGCAGGCCGCGTTTCGTGCCAGAAGACCCGCTGCGACCATTGCCGAAGGGTTGGAGGTGTTGGTACATGAAGTGATGGCAGCGATCAGGATGTCGCCATGACCGATGGAGAAGACTTCGTCGCCGCTCCGCACGGTAACCCGGTGTGCGAGGGCGTCTTGGCCAATGCCATATCCACCCTCGGATGCTGGGGTATGCAAGATTGTTCGGAACTGTGCCTGTGCCTCGCTCAGCGCGATGCGATCCTGCGGCCTGCGTGGGCCTGCTATGCTGGGCACCATGGCGGACAGGTCGATGGTGATAACGCGGGAATAGTCGATGGCGCCCCGCTTGGGCATGCCGAACAGACCCTGCGCCATCAGATAGGCCCGGAGCAGATCCGTGGGCCTGTCTGTTTCACGGAAATAGTCGAGAACCGCCTCGTCGGTGGGGAAGAAGCCAATGAACGCCCCGTATTCGGGCGCCATATTGGCGATAGTTGCCCGGGTCGGCACCGGCAAAACCTCGGCACCCTTGCCAAAGAACTCGACAAAGTCACCGACGACACGTTCCTTGCGTAGCCGCTCGGTCACGCTCAGGACGATATCGGTCGCGGTAACACCTACAGGT
This sequence comes from Cypionkella sp., assembly GCA_964202545.1. Lineage (GTDB taxonomy): Bacteria > Pseudomonadota > Alphaproteobacteria > Rhodobacterales > Rhodobacteraceae > Cypionkella. Next base: position 5,291 of record CAXNJD010000002.1, on the reverse strand, counting down.
ACGTGGCCCACCAACTCGACCCCAGTGACATCGGGGGTGAGGAAGTAGATGGGTTGTCCCAGCATGCCTGCCTCGGCCTCGATCCCGCCGACACCCCATCCCAGCACGCCGATGCCGTTCACCATCGTGGTGTGGCTGTCGGGACAGACGACTGTATCGGGGAAATAGACCCCGGCGGCCTCGCAGACACCGGTCGAAAGCCGTTCCAGATTGACCTGATGGCAAATCCCTACGCCGGGCGGAATCACGTTCACCCCAGCGAAAGCCTGCGCCCCCCATTTGAGAAAGCGGTAGCGTTCCTCATTGCGCTGGAATTCCAGCCGCATATTGTTCTGCAACGACAGCGGCGAGCGAACGCTGTCCACTTGAACCGAATGATCGACGACCAGATCGACGTGGACCAAAGGCTCGATTACGGCGGGATCGCGGCCCAGATCGACAGCCGCGTCGCGCATCGCTGCAAGATCGGCGATGATCGGAACACCGTTCAGATCCTGCAAGAGGATACGCGAAGGAACCAACGGCACCTCGCTGTGTCTGGCCCCGTTCGGCTGCCAGCCAGCAAGCTCTTTGACATGGCCCGTGGTGACTTTCTTGCCGTCGCAATTGCGCAATGCAGACTCGAGTAGAATTCGGATGGAAACCGGGAGCCGCGAAATTCGGCCAGCGCCGCAGCGTTCCAGCTCAGGCAGGGAATAAAAGGCCCCCATTCCTCCCTCTGGCAACTCGAAATCGGCCAGCACATCGGATCCGACTATCGGCGCGTCACGCATTAATCATCCCCTCCCAGGACGGTATGCACCCGGCAGCCTTTGCGGCTTTGTCGGGTAAAACCATTTGTAACGGGAGGGTGAAGCGTTCGGCCAATACGCGTGCGGAGGTGGGCACCAAAGAAAAACTATGGCGGCGGTGTGCCACGATTGATCACCGCGGCTCAGTTTCCCTGGCGATCACCGCGCGCAACAGTGCGTAGAATATCGATGAATGCGGTCAAGGCCGTCGACTCGACCACGTCGGTGGGTCTAATCAATTCCGCCGAAAGGTGCTGTATCGGCTTGATCGGGCGGGCAACTAGCCCGGGCGGTTGGACGGCCGCAAAATAGAACGGCTCTACCAGAGCTAGCCCTACTCCTTGGTGGACCAGCCGGATCGCCGTGATCGTCTGACTGACCTGCAGGGAAAGGTTAGGCTGCAGGCCGAACTCGTCAAAAAGACTTTCGACCTTGACGCGGAGCCAATCGCCGTCGTCATAAGTGATGATCGTCTCTCCTGCAAGATCCGCCACCTCCACGTGACTCTTTCCTGCGAGCCGATGATCTTCTTGCATGACACAGATCATCGCACGCCTCGCCAGTTCTTCCGTCTCGAGACCGCTGCTGCTTATCTCGCCATAGCAAACCCCTAGGTTAAGTTCGCGTGCGAGGACGCGTTCGATGATATCGGGGGTTTGCAGAGAATGGATCGTCACGTCCACGTGAGGATGTGTCCGCGAAAAGATCGATACCGCGTCAACGATGTATCCGTTGGAAAGCGCCAGTGTCCCTGCGATGTTGATGCGCCCCAGCCGACCCTGAGCAAGGGCGCGCGCGTTTTGGCTGACGCGATTGACCCTTCGGAAGATGTCTGCAACCTCGGGAAAGAGCGCATCCGCCTCGGGCGACGCTTTTAGCCGGCCTCCAGAGCGTTCAAAAAGCTGCATACCTAGTTGCGCCTCAGTATGCTGCAAGATTGTGCTGACCGACGGTTGGGACACATTCAGCAGCTTTGCGGCTCCAGTGACGGAACCAGTCTGTAGGATGGCATGTAACACCTCTATTTGTCGCAATTTCATGAGGCCCTCCGGGGTAGAAGTGTGGTCGTTATCGCCCAAAGTATTCGTTCAGTGTTTTCCGCAAAATCCATCAATCTAGAAGTCTAACTGCCATTGAGACCCACCATGGTGACCCGCAATGGTGACCCATCCGAAGATCGTGCAACCCGTTGATGGCGGGGCGCTTAAGTTTCATGCTGATTATCCCTTCGATCAAGATAAAACTTCTCTCGGATAGGCGGTCAAAAAGGGTTGCTTGCGCGATCTAGCTTAAGCGGGTTGATCTGCGCCTACTCAACTTTGGGCAAGGCAGGTCCAATACCCGCGAGGTTACGGGGTGGGAAGTCATCTCGAAAAGGGCCCGGGGCGGGCAGCCAAGTAATTGGGCACTAGGTTCGCGCTTTTTCGAAGGCCGCCCAAGCGGCCTCAAAGGCGCCAAAATCAAAGTTGGGCTTGCGCGCGGGGTCTAGGACCAAGCGTTCTGTCATTTGCAACTTGCCGATGGCACTTGCCAAATCGCCGATCACTTCGGGCGGCACAACCACAGCGCCGTGGCGGTCGGCATGGATCAGATCGCCTTGGCGGACCTGTAGCCCCATCACCCGCACCGGTTGGCCGACCGAACGGACATGGACAAAGCCATGGCTGGGGCCGACACTGCCCGCAATAACAGGAAACCCCTGCGGCAGATCGCCAAGATCGCGAACCACCCCATTGGTCAGCGCGCCCGACATGCCAAATCCTTTGTGGACGGTGGTGTTAATCTCGCCCCAATAGGCCCCGATGCAATTGGGGAAATCCAAATCCTCGACCACCGCAACCGATGGTTTTGGTGCGTCATACATCGCCTTGTAATAGGCCATACGGCGGGCGCGGATCATATCGGGCAAATCGGTCGGGGGTGCAAGGGCGGCGATCTGCGCGGTGGCGGCATAGCCCACCACGGCGCGGCCAGCTTCGGTGCAGATCATCGTGCCACGGGTAAAGCGGTCAAAGCCGCGCCTGCCCTGCACCACCTCGATGGCGTTGCAGACGCTGGGTGTATCAACACGTGACAGGATATCAAGTAGCTCGGCGTTCATCATTCCTCCAGCCAGCGGCGCAGCGCCGCTGTTGTTTCATTGGGGCGTTCAAGGGTTGGCAGGTGGCCCGCCCCTTCGATGATGACCAGCCGAGACTGGGGCATCAATTCGTGCATCAACTCATGACGGTCGCGCGGGCAGAGCCGGTCTTCGGCCCCCATCAGAACCAGTGCGGGGCCCTTGAAACCCGCCAGCGCCGCCTGTCGGTCCACACGGTCGCGCAGCGCGCGCGATTGGTCTGCAAAAACCTGCGGCCCAAGGGCCAGTGCCATGTCTAGGCAGAGATCAAGAATATCTTTTTGTGCGGGCCCATCGGCCAGATAGTTTGGTTTCATCTCATCGCGCATCACCGCTGCCAAGCCGCCTTGCAAAGCGCGCGCGATTTGGGGTTCGCGGCGGGCTTGCTGTGCGGGCAGTTCGGCGCGGGGGTTGGTGTCAAGTAGCGCCAGCCGTTCCACCCTTTCGGGGGCCAAGGCCAGCACCTCCATCGCAAGAATGCCGCCCATCGACAGCCCAGCCAGCGCGAAACGCAGCGGCGCATCGCGCAGAAATGCACGGGCGAGATCGGTCATTGTATCCGCCCCAATGGGCAAGAAATGGATCATCGGTCGCGGGTGCAGGGCGGCTGGAATGCCGCCCCACATCCGTGCATCGCACATCATGCCGGGGATTAAGACCAACGGCGCCATCACACCCGCCGCGCGCCTTCTTTCAATGTGGCCAACTTGGCCCAAGCGATTTCAGGGTCCACCGCGCCAAAACCCGCGAATGTGCCAAAGCCGCAATCGCTGCTGGCGATCACGCGATCCTTGCCAACAATTCCGGTGAAACGTTCCAGACGTTGCGCGACAAGGTCAGGGTGTTCGACAAAGTTCGTCGTTGTGTCAACGGCCCCAGGAACAAGGATTTTGTCAGATGGAATCTCGCCCGCGCGATCGCGAAAGACCTTCCATTCATGTCCATGGCGAGGGTTGGCGGTTTCAAACAAAACATAGCGCGCGGGTACAGCCATGAGCATGGAAAACACCTGCGCCATGTCTATATCGCAGCAATGCGGCCCTTCGTAGTTGCCCCAGCAGATATGCAGACGAATGTTGTCACGCGGCAGCCCATCCAGCGCGCGCTCCAGCGCCTGAACATGGGTTGCGGCAACGCGTAGAAACTCCTGATCGGAAAGGTGGGTGAACAGCATATGACGCGACAGGGCCAGATCGGGGCAATCAAGCTGCAAATCAAGGCCCGCGGCCAGGATCGTGCGGTATTCCTCGCGCATCGCATCGGCGAGTGCGTTGAGGTAGGCTTGGCGGTCTGGATAATGGACGTTTTGCAAAAACAGGATGATTACGCCGGGCGAGGCCGCATTCATAAATCCGCGCGTGACCCCATGCGCAGCCATGGCGGATTTCAGGTTGCCGATGTCCTTCATCAGCTCGTCCTGACCACGGCTTTCCACGGGCCCTGTGCACTGCGGCCGCGCATAGGTTGGGGTGCCGCCCTGTTTGGCCAGCCGTTCCAAAAAGGTGGGGAACATCTTTAGATCGGCAGGCGCGTTGCGCGGGCTATCACCAGAAAAGCCAGTGTAACGATCCTTCACATAGGTTGCGTAACTGATCTTTGAACATTCCCCGTCCGAAACGATATCGATCCCCGCCTCTTTCTGGCGGCGCACGTTTTCTGCCACGGCGGCGGCCATGCAGGCATCAAAGGCGGTGGGGTCATACGCCTCGCCACGCTCGCGGGCGAACAGGAAATCTACAACGTTTTGGCTGCGAGGCAGCGATCCGACATGGGTGGCAAGCAATGTCATGACAAAAGTCTCCCTGTTAGGCCCGCTGGATCATCGGTGTTGATGATGCGGTATAGGCTGGCCTCGCCGGTCACAGCAGCGGCAAGGGTATGTTCCAGCCCAGGCGGAATGGCGGCGGTGTCGCCGGGGTTCAGCACTGTCGTGCCCCCCGCCCAAGACAGCCGCCAATGGCCGCGCATCGGCATCAGGACCTCGTGGCGGTTCAGGGTATAGGGTGCACCAGGGATGGAATTGCGCGACAAGAATTCCACCTCGAACCCCGGGCGGTCCCGCAGTTTGCCATGCTGTCCGATCACCTTAGCTGGTTGATGATCGGACAGCGCCATCAAGTCCCAATAGCGTGCAACATGGTTCGGGATCACATCGACGGTCTTGGGTTCGGGGAAAACCTTCAGTTCTTCGTCTGTCAACAGCGGCATGGGAGGCACGCCCTCGGGCAGGCTTTGCCCCTTTTTCGAATCATAAAGTTTGCCATTCTTACCAAGGATTAGCCCGTAATCCTTGGCATCGGTAATCACCTGCGGTGCCCAGACCACACCGCCGCCAGCATCGTCGCCGCCAAGGATGGCCATGATCATCCCATAGTCAGTGC
>CAXNJD010000001.1:0-25567 GCA_964202545.1 Cypionkella sp. | reverse complement strand
TTCGGCGATAGAATTTCGAAACCCGAACGAAAACAACAATTTAAAACCTCGCACGGCGAAACAACCGCTTTCCAGTTAGCTCCGAAACCTAAAAAAATGCGCCCACCCCGACCGGATGCAAGATGTTTAATACATGTGTGTAGTAGTTCGGGAAAGTAGATCCGTATTTTGTACAGCGTGCCCTCGCTGACCCAATGCCGCCAGCATACATCAGCCGCCTGTCCACCTTCTTCTTGTTGCTTGATCGTCGCAGCGATCGGTTCGTTCGCGAATCGCACCATCATTTCTTGGTGCTTCTTTGTAGTAAAATATCAAAAATTATAAAATGAATACAGTCGCTTAGGTCGGAATAATAGAAAGGGGATTGCTGGCTTCGAGCGCCGTTAAGGAAAAAGAGTTGACATTTGTACGGACATGTAATTTTCATGTGATAAATAACGATCCGAACAACTCGGGCATCACTTTGGCAATGCTGTCAAGTGAACGAATGAAAAAATGGAACGGGCGATATGCGCGGACCGAAAACAGGGAGAAGATACAATGTACCAGAACAAAACGTTGCTTTTTGCGAGTGCTAGCGTGATTACTCTGGGCGCAACAATGGCTTTCGCACAGGAAGCCCTTGCTCCGCTTGCGAATGGCTTTCCCGCCCAACCGATCGTGCTGATGGTGATTGACAGCCCCGGATCAGCCGATTCTGTTTATGCCAGCCAGATTGCCGAAGCTGCGAGCAAGCTTTCGCCCCAGCCCGTCATTGTTGAACACCGCGAAGATTTCACAAATTTCGGAACGTGGGAGGGGATCGCTTGGATCAAGGATCAGGGCGAAATCGCATCCGAAGGCTATATCAACTATGTCCTGACTATCCCAGATGCTATGGTGGACATGGCCGCAATCGATATCCAAACGATGACAGGCATGACCGTCGATGACCTGAACCCGATCACAGCGACCGAACGCGTTCCATTCTTTTTGATCCAGCGGTCCGATGCTCCGTGGGGCGACACGTTGGATGACTTCGTGACCTATGCAAAGGCCAATCCAGGTACAGTGCGCCATATTACTGGCGGTGCTGGCGGCGGCATGGATGCTGCGATGCGGTTCTGGCTGGGCAACCTTGGCATTACCGTGACGGACGTCATCGGCGGCAATCCGACCGAGCGCGCCCTGGCTGTTGCTTCGGGCGAAGGTGATATCACCGCTTCGCCGCCAGATGTCCTTGGCCCGCATTACGACGCTGGCAAGGTTGAACTGTTGCTAGGTGCAGGTGCCGATGCCTTCCCAGCGCCATGGGAAGCCGTGGTGCCATCCGAGTCGCGGTTCGAAAAGGCCGACCCGTTTAGCCAGACCCGTACAATTGCAACCTCGCCCGATGTCAGCACAGAGCAGCGCGATTGGCTTTACACGCTGTTCTCGCAGGCAGCGCAAAGCCCTGATTTCATCGAACAGCGCAGCAAGGTGACGGCCCTTAAGTTGGTTGATCTTGATCCAGCAGAGGCGAAGGATCTAGCAATGTACGGGCTAGATGTGACGGTCACGATGTTCAAAGAACTGGGGATCTACTGGGGCGACCAGTAAGTCAAAGTTGCGATGATAAGGGGGCTGCGGCTTGCCGCGGCCCCCTTTCTGCCTTTGCCCTCTGCCAAGCCGAATTTTGGGATGCCTTACATGGATCGACGAATAGACGTTGCTGTTGCTGCCTGCTTTTCTGTGCTGGGGGTCTTAATGATCCTTGCCGCAAGCGGGATTAAGACCGGAATGATGCGGGATCCTATCGGCCCTCGCGCCGCCTTCTATGTTTGTGGCGGCATTCTGGCGCTTGGTGGTCTTTTTGTGATCATCGGGCATCTGCGCCGTTGGTCAAGCCAGAGCGGTCACATTGTTCCCAGCGAAGGGGGCGATGATGAAGCGGGCTTTCCCGCATCGGCGCTTCGGGCTTGGGCGCTGATCGTTGCGGTCTTGGGGCTTGCGGCCCTGTGGAATCCGCTGGGATTCTTAATCGCCATGCCTATGTTTTTAGTTGCAGCGCTGTGGATCATGGGCGGACGTAACGCTTGGTCCACGATCATGATCGCGCTGTTGTTCACGGGGATAGTGTATCTGATTTTCGCGCAGGTCCTTGGGGTGCGCATCCCTGTTGGGCCATTCACTCCTCTTTTCCGGTCGCTTGGCTGGATCAACCTTTAGGGCCGCATTATGGATTTTCTGACACCACTTCTGGGCGGAATGGCCCTTCTGGGGGATCCACTTGTCTGGGTCGCGGTTTTGGCTGGCACATTGTTCGGTGTTGTGGCTGGTGCGATGCCGGGTATTGGCACGACACTTGCCTATGGTCTTGTTCTGCCGTTCACCTTTGTGATGCCGCCCATAATTGGCGTTGCTTTCCTTTTGTCGATCAGCGTTGGGGTCGGCTACGGCAACTCTATCCCTGCCATTTTGATGGGGATACCTGGAAATCCAGCTGCCATCCTGACCGTGATCGACGGCCATAAGCTGCACAAAGAGGGTAAAAGCGGCCTTGCGCTGGGCGTGTCGTTCGTGGCCGCATTGAGCGGACAGCTTGTGTCAATTCTGTTGTTCGTTCTGCTTGTCGTGCCGCTTATGGCGGTTGCCTATCATTTCAGTTTCCCCGAAATCTTTGGGCTATACTGTTTTGGATTCATCGCGCTGATCAGCCTTGCCGCAGACAATTTGGTCAAGGGAATTATGTCCGCGGCGCTGGGCATATCGGTTGGCCTGATCGGACTAGACCCGATCAACATGGTTACGCGGCTGGACATGGGCGTTCGCGAGATTCGCTCGGGTCTGGATGACGTGGCGTTGGTCATTGGCATTCTGGCGCTATCCGAACTGTTCCGATCCGCGCGTCAGGTGTTTCAGTGGCAGGACAAATCCGGAGAAGCGTCGGGCAGCAAGTTTCCTAAATGGGCGGAGTGGAAGCCTGCAGTACCCTCGATGGTGACAGGTACAGTCGTCGGCACTTTCGTGGGTGCCATACCTGGGGCAGGGTCGACGCCAGCGGCGATGATCTCGTATCAAACCGCGCAGATGTTGTCGAAAGAGCCAGAAAAGTTCGGCAAGGGGTCGATCGAAGGGATCGGCGCTAATGAGGCGGCACAGAACGCATCTAATTCAGGCGAGTTGATTCCGACACTTGGCCTTGGCATCCCTGTGTCAGGCTCTATGGTGCTGTTGCTTGCGGCGCTATCGGTTCAGGGGTTTGTTCCAGGGCCGTTGATGGTAAAAAACTCGCCCGAACTTCTGTTCGCGGCAATCGCTGGGCTGTTGGCCTCGACGATTTTTCTTTTGCTGACCGGCTGGGGCATGGCGTCGCTTATGCTAAAGGCTGTGCGGCTGAACCGGCAGGTTGTTATCGTGCTGGCCATCGCTATGACACTGGTGGGCATATATTCGACAAACACCAAAGTGTTCGACGTTTTCGTTGCGATTGGCGCGGGTGGTGTGGGGTATTTCATGCTGCGCTATGGCTATTCGCCTGCTGCTGCTGCGCTGGGTGTCTTCATCGGTAAAGAATTCGAGCGAAGCCTTCGCATCGGATTGAACATGAACGAAAATAGTTTTGTCACCTTTTTGTCCCGCCCGATCACGGCAACCATACTTCTTGTTGCCTTTGGCGTTCTAATCTGGGGCGTAATAAAACGCGTGCAAATGAATCGGCGTATTGCGGCGCGTGCGGCCGAAAATGATAATTTAGTAGTCTGAAGCAATGAGGAATGAAATGAAAAAGGTTGAAGTCGCAGTTATTGGAACAGGTTGGTGTGGAGGAATTCGCGCGCTTACATTGTCCCAATCATCCTTGGTAGATAGGCTGCATATCTGCGAAATTCGGCCCGAACGGCTGGCTGAGGTTAAGGAAATGACCGGGGCGGCGACGGCGACGCTCGATTACCAAGATATAGTGAATAACCCTGCGATCGAGGTGGTCTATATTTCGACCACCCCAGAGACGACGCATTACCCGATCGCGCGCGACTGTCTACGGGCGTGCAAGCATGTTCTTCTGGAAAAGCCGATTGCTTTGGAGTTGGCAGAAGCCGACGATCTGATCAACATCGCACGGCAGAACAACGTCAAATTCACCATCGGCTATTCGCAGCGGTTCAACCCAAAGATAGCCTATGCCAAGAAGAAAATTGCCGATGGCACTTTGGGTCAGGTGGTGAGTGTCATGGTAAGCCGCCATCTATCGCGCTCACTCGGCAAGAAAATCGCGGGACGTGTGAAACTGTCGCCCGCAGCAATGGAATCAACCCATGATCTTGATTTCGTATTTTGGCTGCTGGCCCCTGCAAAGCCTGTGCGGATCTATTCGCAAGGCGCAAATGGCTATATGCAGCCGTTGAACGGGTCGTACGACTGCATGTGGTCGATTGTTACCATGGACAATGGCGTGGTTGTTACAATTGGGGGCGGCTGGAACCTGCCGCCCTCTTATCCCAACTATTGCCAGACGTGGATCGAGATAACGGGGGTCGATGGATCTCTTATGCTGGATGATACGGCGCGTGATCAGTGGCTGAACACCGTTGAAGGGGGCCAGCAGTTTGCGATGTCCACGATGCCTGGCGAACATGTGGACCACGTATTTGCTGGTCAGATGGGCCCAGAGACGATGCATTTTCTGGAATGCTGCCTGCGGGACAAGCCGCCTATGGTCGACCCGATGCACGCACGGATGGTTATGGAAACATATTCCGCCGCAGACCTTTCGGCCGAGAGGCACGAGCCTGTCGGCCTGCCCTTGTCCAACTCGGCGCTTGCCGAACTGGCCGAAATGCAGGCCGCACAGCGTTGACGCGTTCAATGTTCAGGAAGAAGGCCGAGGATGGCGGGATCGATCCGTGCCTCGGCTTGTTGCCTAACCGTTTTCGTCGCTGCCCGAAAGGCATCACGGTCCCAATCATGGGTAACTGTCGTGCCTTGGGAAAGGATGTTGGTGAGGGCGCTGCCGTCCTCATCAGCGGCAAGGACGCGCTGGGCGGCGGTCGCTCCCTCTGCCGCGTCGTAGAAGATTGCGCGATCGACGGTGGGCAGTCGGTCCAGTACCGCGCGGTTGGCCAGAAACAGCGAGATACCCTGAAAATGGCCCGTCGGGGTCATGTACGGATGATGCGCGGGAATGCCGAAGTTAAGCGTGTTGGTATGGGGGTTTTCCTGTGCGTCCACCGTTCTGTCGCGAACGGCTGCGGGGTAGTCTTTGACGTCGATGTAGCGCGGGATCATGCCCAAGGCGGCAAAAGTTGCCTGATGCAGGGCGCTGTCCATCGTGCGGATAGACAGGCCTTCGCAATCGGCGGGCGTTTGCAAGGGGCGCAAACGGTTCGTCAAGTGGCGCGCACCATTGTCCCAAAAGCCAAGGAGGGCAAAGCCAGTCCTTTCGGCGACCTCTGCCTTCAGGCGGTCTCCAAGCGGGCCGTCCAGCGCTGCAAGCAATCCGCTGCGACCCTTGTAACGGAACGGAAGATCGAACACCTCAAGCGAGGGGACGCGCTGGGCAAGATAACTGGCCGCGAAATGCATAACGGTGTTCTCACCGCTTTCTGTGATTTGGAAAAGGTCGGTGGCCTTACGGCCCAGTTGCGTGATGTCGGGCGTGACGACACTGGAATTGCCGTGCGCTTCCAGAGCGTTTGCAAAATGCCGCAGCGCCCGTGTGTGAACCGACGCCTCTCCCTGATAACCGGCGGCGCGAACAATAAAATCCATTCGAATCTCCTTCCTGAAATTTCCACTAACTTATTGATAGTAAAATAAAATGTCAATTTCTGAAATGGCGGCTGTGATCGGAATGGGGCGGATGGGGGCAGGGATCGCTGCCCGTTTGTCTGGGGTAGGACGGCTTGCTGCGGTCTGGGATTCGCAGCCGATTTCAGATGCACCCGCGCCAATTCTACCTGTCGCAGAGATGGTCGAACGGGCGGGGATTTTGCTGTTTGCCGTGCCCACAACCCGCGATATTCGCATTGCGCTTTCGGATTTGACCCTGCCCCGTGGTTGCATCGTGGTAGACCTGACAACATCCGATCCAGAGGACGGCGCGTTGCTGGCAAAAGAGTTGTCGTTACAGGGCGTGGGCTATCTAGACGCCGCCATGACGGGAGGCGCGCAGGGCGCGCAGGATGGAACGCTTACGCTGATGATCGGCGGCGAGACCGATATTCTGGGCGGCGCGCGCGCCGTCTTGGAGTGTTTCGCAACTCGGATGTTTCACCTTGGTCCTGCGGGTCGTGGACAGGCGATGAAACTGGTGCATAACGCTATCCTGCATGCGACCTTTCTTGCCACATGCGAGGGGTTGCGCATGGTCGAGCGGGTGGGGATCGACGCAGCTTTAGCGGTGGAGGTGCTGAACGCTGGCAATGCGCGGTCGTATGTCAGCGAGGTGCGTTTTCCGCGCGACGTGTTAAAGGAATATCCCAGCGCGCGTTCGGCCGTCGCGACTTTGGCCAAAGATCTTGCGCTGGCCGAAGGTATGGCACAGCGCCTTGCCGCCCCTGCACCTTATACGCAAATCACAGCGCGGTTTTTGGCCTTGGCGCAAGAGGGGGGCGACCCTGCGCGGGATTTCGGCCTGCTGTTTAGAGAGTTCGACGAATGGGCGGGCAAAAGGCCATGAGCGCGAATGTTGGTATCTTTGGGTTGGGTTTGATAGGCCTTGCCGCTGCACATCGTCTGATTGCAGCAGGTCATACTGTGACGGGATTTGATCCAGATGGCACAGCATCAAACGCGTTGGTCGCTATGGGAGGTAGGGCAGGGTTAACAGCGGATGTCTGGGCCGCATCTTTTGTTTTGATCGCCGTTTTCGACGCAGCGCAGGCACGTACAGTTCTAGCGACTGCTCCCAAGGCGGCGCGTGCCGATGTGATGATACTAACAACCTGCGATGCCGAAGGGATCGCGTCTCTTTTGCCAATGGTAAACGCAGGTATCACGTTGATTGAGGCCCCTATTTCGGGAACCTCGGCGCAGTTGCTTCGGGGCGAGGCTACCGTTTATGTTGCAGGCGAGGTCAATGCCGTTGCGCGCATCGAGCCCGTGCTACACGCGTTGACAGACCGTGCCATCCATCTGGGCCCCTTCGGCGAGGCGGCACGTGTCAAGCTTGCCATCAACCTGATCCTTGGTCTAAATCGCGCCGCGCTTGCTGAAGGCCTGCTTTTTGCACGTGCCATGGGTCTTGATCCTGAAGCCTTTCTTGCCCTAGCGATGAAATCGGCGGCGGGATCATCTGTGATGGCGTCCAAAGGCTCGCGCATGGTTTCTGGTGATTTCTCGCCTGAGGGTCGGGTGGCGCAGTCGGCCAAGGATTTTGGACTGATCTTGCATGCCGCCGAAGGTGTTGGGCTGAAGCTGCCATTTGCGGAAACCTACTTTGATCTGATGGAAGACTTGGTCGCGGAAGGATCAGGCGGGCTTGACAATTCGGCCGTCATCCTTTCGCTGGAACTGGCCAGCCGCAAATGGGCGGCATCCAGAAAGACCTCCCCATGACATTATCTGAACATGATCCAACCTTGCGCCGCTATCACAATATCGAAGCCGCTCTGCGCGACGGTATCCTGTCTGGCCGGTTGCCAGTGGGATCTTGCCTACCGACAGAACATGACCTGACCCGCAGCTTTTCGGTTAGCCGATTTACGGTTCGCCGCGCCATTACAAGACTGCGAGATAAGGGTCTTGTGGCGTCACGCAGAGGCTTGGGAACCTTCGTCATAGCCAATCGAGAAGGTGACGGTTTTGTACAGTCTCTGGCGTCGCTTGAGGAGTTGCTGCAATACCCAGAAGGCACAACGCGCGAGACGTTGAGCATTGGGGCAGCGCAAGCCATAGGCGAGCCTGCTTCGCAATTGGATAACCCACAGGCAACAGAATGGGTGCAGTTGCGCGCTGTCAGGCGATTGCGCAGCACTGGTCAAGCGATTGGTTTCATTGAAGCATGGGTCGCCGCGCAATTTGCAGACGTGCTATCGCAGCCCAATCCCCAATCGCTTGCGGTGCTACAGCAGATCGAGGATTTGCATGGTCAGCGGGCATTTAACGCAGAAATCCAGATTGCTTCGGGTGGGCTAAGCGCCGACATCGCCGCTCATCTGGATGCAGAGCTGGGTGCGCCCGCTCTTGTCATCCATCGCAGATACCGTGGGGAAGATGGACGCGTCTATCTGCTTACGAAATCTACACATCCAGAACACCGATTCGCCCTCACCCTAAGGTTTGATCGGGGTTAGGGCCAAACACATCAAGGAGAAGTCTATGTCACACCGCCCCCCTACTTTCGATATTCACGCCCATATTTTGGAAAAGGAAACAGTAGCGGCGCTGAACAAAGCGTTGCCAGATGTCGGTGTGTCCTTAGATGCAATCGACGATGAATCTGCTGTTTTGTCGGTGTCGGGTGTTGCCTATCGGCCCTTTCCTCGCGGCGGTTGGGATGTCGAGCGGCGCTTGGCGGACATGGCGCGCTATGGGTTCGATAAGCAGTTGTTGGCGGTTAGCCCGCAGACGGTGATGTATGATAAGTCGCCAAAGGTGGCACTGACAGCGTCTCGTATTCAGAACGATGCTATCGCCGCCCGAAGCGCCGCGCAGCCCGACAAGTTCCTTGGGCTGGCGACTGTGCCGTTGCAAAGCCCCGCCCTTGCTGCCGCTGAACTAGAGCGGGCGATGAAGGGTGGTGGCATCGCTGGAGCTATGCTGGGCACCAATATTGAAGGTAAGAACCTTGACTGGGAAGAGTTGGACCCATTCTGGGCCAAGGCAGAAGACCTTGGCGCGGTCTTGCTGCTTCATCCGCTGAAAGTGGCGGGCATCGACCGGCAAAAGGTTTATTACTTGCAGAACTTTATTGGCAACCCCCTGGATACGACGATAGCGGCGGCTTGTATTGTTTTCGGGGGCGTTCTGGAACGGTTCCCGCGATTAAAGATCGTGCTTAGCCATGGCGGCGGATTTACTCCGTATCAGCAAGCGCGTTGGATTCATGGTTGGGCAGAACGGCCCGAAGCGAAGGTTCGCCTAAAGGGCGAGCCTGGGCCGTCTATTGATCGGTTGTTGTACGATACCATCCTGCACGACGTGGCTCCGTTACAGTTCCTTGTGGATCTTGTCGGGGCCGAACGGGTGATGCTGGGGACGGATTATCCCTTTGATATGGGGCAATATGATCTGATCGACGTGATCGACCAACTGCGCGTCACGGCCAAGGATCGCGAGACTATCCTTGGCGGGGCTGCTCACCGCCTGATGCCTGGTCCCACCGAATGACATTGGTTTCGGCCCAAAGCCTGCGCGTCTTTACCTCGGCCGTTCTGTCGGCCGAGGGTCTGCCATCGGGTGATGCAGATCTTGTGGCAGATCGGATGGTTGCCTCTGATCTTTTGGGGGCGGATGGTCACGGCATCTTTCGCTTGCCCCGCTATGTGACCCGTTTGCGGGCTGGCGGATTCAACCCAAATCCAGACATCCGGTTGCTTTCGCAAACGGGCGCGACGGCCTTGATTGACGGTGATAACGGCTTTGGCCACCTTGTGATGGACCGTGCCGTAACCGTTGCTGCATCATTGGCGCGGACGCAGGGTGTGGCATGGGTCGGGGCGCGGATGTCGAACCATGCGGGTGCGGCTGGTGTCCATGCGCTGCGTTTGGCCGAGGATGGATTGATTGGCATCTACATCGCTGTGGGTAATGCCAATCATATGGCGCCTTGGGGCGGGCTGGAATTGCTTTTGTCCACCAACCCTATCGCCATCGCTATCCCCGGCGGAGAGGACCCTATCTTGCTGGATATGGCCACGACTGTCGCGGCCTATGGCAAGGTCAAGCTGGCCGCAGACCGTGGCGAGTTGATGCCAGAAGGCTGGATGATCGACCGCGATGGTAACCCGCTCACTGACCCTGCCAAGGCTGAGGGCGGGTCGCTGTTGCCAATCGGTGGGCCAAAGGGTTTCGGTCTTGCGCTGATGTTCGGCTTTTTGGCAGGAACATTGAACGGGGCAGCCTTTGGTCGGGATGTCATCGACTTTAACGCTGATGACGAAAGTGCCACCAATACAGGACAGGTCGTTATTGCGGTTGACCCCAGCGTGTTCGGCGATCCAGCCATGTTTCGCGCGCAGGTCGAGGCGGTGCGCCGCGATATGACTGGATCGATGCCGCGCGCTGGTTTTGATGGCATTCGCCTTCCTGGCGAACGCGCGCTGGCGCTGCGCCGCCTGCGCAGTCTTGAAGGAATAGATATGCCTGCACCGCTTATGGGACGATTGGCGGCTCTAGGCGCGCCGTATGGGATCCCGCCGCCTACCTCGTAAATGTGTTTGGTTTTGCGGACGTTATCGGGCGAACTTCATAGGCATCTCGGGTTTTGCCTGACCTAGCGTTTAAGCCGCCCCGAGATTGTCTGATCAACGTAGTTTAGAATGATGGCTACGATAAGTTGATAAATCGCTTGACGCCTAACGCCCGCATGCGCATTCCGCGATCTGCGCCAAGCTAATGAGATGCTGCGCAAGCCGGGTTGCACGGTGTATGCCCCAATGACAAAGTAAAATATCTGTTTGAAATTCATCTAAATAGGAAAGCCACCGATGTCGTATGCCATTATTGCCAGCCAACCTGGTGACACCAGTGTGCTAAAGCGTGTTGATCGCCCGACCCCTCAACCCGCGTCTGGGCAGGTGGTGATCCGCCATGCGGCGATTGGGGTCAATTTCATCGACATTTATTTTCGGCAAGGTGTCTACCCGTGGCCCGTCGAAAAGGATCTGATTTTGGGCAGCGAAGGCGCAGGAATTGTAGAAGCCGTGGGCGAAGGCGTCAGTGGTTTCCAGATTGGTCAGCGGGTTGCATACACATTGCCGAACGGCTCTTATGCCACACATCGCGCGGTGCCCGCATCGCATGTTGTGGCCCTGCCCGATGATATCCCCTTTGAAATCGCCGCCGCCGTGATGCTTAAGGGGCTAACCGCGCATTACCTGATACACGATTCCTATCGCGTCCAAGCGGGCGAAACGGTGCTGTTTCACGCGGCCGCGGGAGGCGTAGGTCTGTTAGCAGGCCAATGGCTTGCCGCAAAAGGAGTAAACGCCATTGGCACCGCAGGCGGAGCGGCCAAAGTCGCACTGGCGCGCGCGCATGGGTTTTGGGAAGTTTGTGACTATCAGGCAGAAAATTTCGTGCCGTTCGTCAAAGCATTAACCAAAGGACATGGCGTGAGCGCGGTATATGACAGCGTGGGGGTAACCACTGTTATGGGGTCGTTGGACTGTTTGGCGAGTTTTGGCACATTGGTTAGTTTTGGGCAGGCGGCGGGCGCACCCGATCAATTGCGTGTCAGCGATCTGGCGCGGGCGTCGTTGCGGCTTACGCGGCCTTCGCTGTTTCATCATGTTGCAAGCCGCCTTTGGTTGGAACAAGCGGCATCTGATTTGTTTCAAATGATCCGACAAGGCAGTATCAAGGTCAGGGTTGATCTGACTTTGCCATTAGCAGAGGCGGCCACCGCCCATGTCGCAATGGCTTCTCGTCAGACCACAGGGTCAATTGTGCTGATCCCCTAAGTGTGATCGTCAGCCATAAGCGCGGCTTTTGCGGCTACCAAATAGGTTTTGACTGCTAATTGAATTGCGGCGTCGATGTCGACGCTGTTATCGCCATAAATCTGCTGTCGGATGCCGTGATAAAACACGGCTCCGTGCATTTGCCATACAAGGTCGTTCGCTTTATGCGCTGTCGGGTTTACGCCTGACGGGCTTTTGCCAAAGGCGGCGCATGTTTGCGCCCAAATTGGGATCAAAAGCGCCGATTCCACGCGCCGCAGATAACGTGCATTGATATCCAGGCCCTTAAGACCTGCAAAGAAATAGATGCGCAGCCAATTCCTCTCAAATACAACGCCAGTATAGCTGCTATAAAACTGCAACAGGCGCGCTTCGATAGGCTGGCGATCGTCGCGCAAATTGACCTCCCAACTGTCTTGCCATCTGTCCAAATAGACGGCGCGGTAGACCTCGTTCACCAGATCGTCTTTCGATGGGAAATAACGGTAAAACAGCGGTTGGGTAATGCCGATACGCTTTGCCAAACCACGCGTGCCGCCGTCAAATCCTTCGTCAGCAAAGTATAAAATGGCTTCGGTCAGCACCTCTTGTTTGCGAACCTCGGGCGCACGGCGCTTCGTGCTTGGCTTGGCAGAAACGGCGGACAAATTCGGTTGGGTCACGTTACTTTACCTTTATTGTGTACTTCACATCTGAGACGTTGCGTGCCTTTCTAAATTTCTTTATCATTTGATAAATAGATACGCAGCAACCACCTAACAATAGCGGGAGCAAGGAAAATGGCAATGAAGGTCAATCGCGCCAAAATCTATGAAGCGGCGCAAGAACTGTCGAATTGGGGCCGCTGGGGGCCAGAGGACCAAATCGGCACGCTTAATTTAGTGACGCCTGCCGATGTCGCGGCGGCGGCACAGCTGATCAAACGCGGTAAGACCTTTGCTTTGGGTTTGCCATTGGACGAAAAGATTCAATCGGGGTTGTTTGGCGGACGGTGGAATCCAATCCATCAAATGCTTGCCACTGGCACGGATGCGGTTGCAGGCGTTCAAGACGGCGATGGCAAGGCATATTTGCGATATGCCGATGATGCGGTCAATTTACCAATGCAATGTTCGACCCAATGGGATGCACTGGCGCATATCTTTTTGGACGACAAAATGTGGAATGGGTATCCAGCAACCTTAGTGGATGTCAAAGGGGCCAAGAAAAACGGCATTGAACATACGCGTGACAAGATGGTGGGGCGCGGTGTTTTGTTGGATGTTGCCCGATGGAAGGGGCTTGAGTCCTTGCCTGACGGCTACCCAGTGACCAATGCCGATCTGGATGCCACAGCTGCCGCACAAGGAGTTACAGTCGGGCGAGGCGATTTTGTCATCGTGCGAACGGGGCATCAGGAACGCTGTCTGGCCAGCGGGGATTGGTCTGGTTATGCAGGAGGCGATGCACCCGGCTTGGCCTTCGAGACGGCCTACTGGATCAAGAAACATGATATCGCTGCGATCTGTGCCGATACTTGGGGCTGCGAAGTGCGCCCGAATGAGACAGACGAAGCCAATCAGCCTTGGCATTGGGTGGTGATCCCTGCGATTGGCATCACGATGGGCGAGATCTTTTATGTCAAGGAATTGGCCGAGGATTGCGCGGCCGACGGCGTTTATGAGTTTTTCTTTTGTGCTCCACCTATGAACCTTCCTGGCGGATGTGGTTCGGTCATCAATCCCCAAGCCATAAAATAGCGCTTACTCCGAGGCGGCGGGAACAACCGCCGTCTCGGCCATGATCCGCGCCAAATTCGGATTGTTACGCCCATCGTGGTTTTGGCCGAATGCGGGGGTGGCAAAGATATAGCTGCCAAGACGGCGCCCAGTATCAAATGCCAAGCCCGATGCTTTTTGTCGCTCTTGGTTATAGGACTGCAAGGCCATTGGGATTGCGGCGTTTGACAGGTGACGCGCCAAGGCCTCGGCATCTGCGGCGGCCTTGGTTACACCCATGCCAACATGCGGGCGTGCGACGCAAGCGGCATCTCCCGCCAGCGCGACCTGTCCGCGCGCAAATATTGGGGAAAGGTGATCATAGATCGGTGTGAAAAATGGCCGCTCTGATCGCGCAAGAATATCCAAAAATGGCTTGGCCAAATGACTGCGCGCAAATTGCTGCATCCGTTCCAGCACATCATCGCGTACCAAAGGCGGCGGTATAGTAATGGGATGCTGATACCCTGTGGCATCAGTTAACATGTCGTCCAATTCTGCCCCATCTACAGGGGCATACCAGACAAAATTATAGCGCCGATGCCCAAAACGCAGATCATTCAAGGGCCCTGCAATGGGATAGCCCAGAATTTGCGTGCCTTGGGGCAAAAAGAACCCAAAGCTGTCAAAGACATGATCCCGCAAATCGTTTGGCAAATCTGCCTCATGTGCAAGACAGCGCCATACGACATAGCCCGAATACTGCGGTTGGACATTTGGCAGCATTTGCCCGCGCAAAGCAGATCGAAATCCATCTGCGCCAATCAGAAGATCTCCGTGGTGCTGGCTGCCGTCTTCGCAAACCAATGTCACACCGCCTGCGCCGTCGTCTGTGTAACCTGCTACGGCCTTGTCTAATTGATAATCTCCTGTTGGAACCAAGGCGCGCAGCAACGAATGGACGCGGTCCCAAGAAGTGACGATCTGCGGCAATGGCAATGTTGCAACGGGGTCGCCCTCTAGGTCAAAGGCGATGCGGTCTTGAACTTGCACCCCCAATTCGCTGATGGATGCGCCGGTTTTGGCAATCAAATCCACCAAAAGATCATGGGTAACGATACCTGCCCCACGGCCTGACAATTCGTTGCGTGACCGTTCTAAGACAACTGTTTGCCATCCTGCTTGCCGCAAAAAGGCCGCGCAAAATAATCCGCCAATTGAACCCCCGCAGATGATTGCGCGTCGCGTCATTTTCCACTCCTTGATTGTAGTTATTTATCATACTATAAATAAGAATGCTATTTTACAATGGAGTGCCGCAATCATGGACAATTTTGATCCCACGTATTGGTCGCCTGAACTGATTGCGGAACTGGCAGGCGCAAGGCAGAATGGTCGGGTTGGATCACGTCTGGTCAGCGAAACGGACGATTATCGCATCTGGCTGATTGATATCCCGCCTAGGCAAAGACTGCCATTTCACACGCATGTGCTGAATTATTTTTGGGTTGCAACATCGCAGGGCCGCGCGCGTTCGCGCAACCCTAATGGGAGCGTGACCGAGATGTCCTATGCCATTGGCGACACCAAACATATGCAGTTTGGCGTCGGTGAATACATGACCCATGATTTGGAAAACATTGGCGAAACTCTACTAAGTTTTACCACTGTAGAGGATAAGCGCAGCGCAAATATGCCGCTGTCCTTGGATTAAACCTCGGCCAATCCGTGAAATTTACCGCCTTGAAAAACCAACGGCGCGCAATCATCACGGCGCAGCGACACGACTTGTCCTAGCATGATTTCATGATCGCCGCCCGCATATCGGGCGACAGTGCGACATTCGATATGGGCGAGCGCACCTTTGATCAGGGGCAGACCATTGGCCCCCTCGGTTATGTCTATTCCTGCAAATTTGTCATCGGCAGGACGGGCAAATTGCAAGGCTATGTCTTTTTGATCATTGGCCAATACATTGACGGCAAACAAATCGTGGCTTCGAAACGCGGCCAAACTGGGCGCTTTCAAAGCAAGGCTCCACAAAATAAGGGGCGGATCCAAAGA
This sequence comes from Cypionkella sp., assembly GCA_964202545.1. GTDB lineage: Bacteria > Pseudomonadota > Alphaproteobacteria > Rhodobacterales > Rhodobacteraceae > Cypionkella. Next base: position 10,224 of record CAXNJD010000001.1, on the reverse strand, counting down.
AACGGTATTGAATGAGCTGGCCGTTACCCCAAGGCGAAAACCAGTTGCACTGCCCAAGGTGATAACTGTCACCCCCGTGGCAAAGCCACCCATGACGGCGCGATAGGTCGCGGGGTCAATAACTGAGGGCTTGGAAGTATCGGTTTCAGTGGGCAATGGGTTTGAAATGGTCATGCCGATCCTCTTTTGATTAGGGGCGCTGTGCTAGAATAGGGCTAGGCAAATCATCAAGGGAAACAATAATATCTGGCTACAGATATCAGAAAGGTTGATGGCCATGAACTTTCGTCAATTGTCGACATTCGTTGGGATCTGCGAGGAAGGATCGTTCAATCGGGCTGCACTGCGCCTGAACGCAACGCAGTCTGGACTTTCGATGCAGATCAAATCTTTGGAGGAAACGCTTGGTACGCCGTTATTTGAACGCTCGGCCCGAGGGGTCACGCCGACCTATGCTGGCGAACGGTTGTATGACTCGGCCGTTGATATTCTGTCGCGCCTTGAAGGTGCGAAGGCTGAACTGCGCAATCTGGCAGGAACGATCAGCGGGCCGGTGCGCATTGGCCTCATGCCAACTTTCACGCGCGGTGTATTGGTTCCCGCAATGAGCCGATTTATCATTGATTATCCTAATGTCGATGTAACAGTGGTCGAGGCCTATTCCGCTGCGCTGATGGACCGCCTTGCAGAGGGCGAGGTTGATTTCGTTGTTGTGCCCCAAGATGGCAGTCGGCGCGGGATGCGCAGCCGAAAACTAGGAACCGACCGCGAGTTTCTGGTGTGCCGCCCAAATGGCACTATCGCGCATCTGACCCCAGTGCGTCTTGCGGATATGGTGCCGTTGCGTTTGGTTCTGCCAGCAAAAGGCAACGCGCGCCGTGATCGTCTGGATGAATTCATCGCCGCCAACGGACTGGCCGTGGATAAGATTATCGATATGGACGCGATGTTTGCCACGTTAGAACTGGTCGCCGATTCTGATTATGCCACCGTTTTACCTGCAACGATTGTGCGCAAAGACATCAATGGGCGTGATCGCTGGTTGCATCCGCTGACGGGGCCTGAACTGACCGTCAGCTATGTCCTAGTGGAACCCGCCCGCAAGGCAATGAGCAGGGCAGCGGCCCAGTTTTTGCGTTATCTTGAGGAAGAATATGCGCGCTCGAACGCGGAATGGTCGGCATTGCTGAACCCTAGGGCAGGCAATCATCAAACCTGATATCTATCATCATTTATTATCGTTTCCAATTAAGTATCGGTCAAGCTAGCCTCGGTCATCCACATTATCGGAGATTGTTGATGCAGCTTGGTTTTTTCACTATGCCCATCCACCCGCTGACCAAAGATTGGCGCCAATGTTTGCGCGAGGATCAGGAGGCCTTTTTGCTGGCCGATGACCTAGGATTTGCCGAAGGTTACGTTGGTGAACACGTCACCGATTTGGCCGAAAACATTACCTCTTGTGCGATGTTCATCGCAACCTTGGCAGGACGTGTTAAGAATATGCGTTTGGGCACGGGTACGGTCAATCTGCCCAATAGCCATCCTGCCCATGTCGCAGGTCAAATGGCGATGCTAGATCACTTGCTTGATGGCAAATTCATCTTTGGAATCAGCCCAGGTGGCTTACTGTCGGATGCCGAAATATTTGGCAATCTGGACAAAGACCGTAACGCAATGTTTCTTGAGGCCATTGATATGGTCTTGGCACTTTGGACAAAAGAAGCCCCGTACAACCTCACGGGTAATCATTGGCAAATCTCAACCCAGCGGACATTGGTAGATGAGATTGGCCAAGGCAAAATTGGCAAGCCTCTGCAGCGTCCGCATCCCCCCATTGTCGTGACGGCCGTGGCACCCTTTTCCAAAGGCGTTACCGCAGCGGCCGCGCGCGGTTGGGACCCGATTTCCGCGAATTTCTTAATGCCAAAATGGGTCGCGACACACCGCGACAGCTATGCTTCGGGCTGTGTCGAAGGCGGGCGTGAAGTGGATTTCGGCAATTGGCGCGTGGCCAAAAGCATTTTTGTGGCCAAAGACATGGCCACTGCGCGCGAATATGCTTTGGGTGCAGGCTCGCCCTATGTGCATTACTACAAGTCCCTTGTTACCAAATTGAAAAAGAACGGTCGTGCGAACCTATTCAAAGATGATCCCAACATGTCCGATGATGATGTCACGCTGGACTATGTTTTGGAGCGATTGGTTATCTGGGGCACGCCTGACAAAGTAGCCGATGATCTGTTGGCATTTCGTGATCAAGTGGGGCCTTTTGGGACGCTGCTTTATGCTGGTCATGATTGGGCTGATGTCGATCTGGCGCGGCAATCAAAAATCCTGCTCGCAGAAAAGGTGCAGCCTTTGATCAATTCGCCCGCCGCGGAGGCAGCCCAATGATAAGAGTATCAGTTCCTGGGGCGACCCTTTTTGCGCAAGTAGATGGCGATGCGGGTAAGCCTTGGATAATCCTGTCCAATTCTTTGGCCGCTGATCTGACTATGTGGGACGGCCAGATCGACTTTCTGACCCAATCTTACCGCGTTATTCGTTATGATACACGCGGCCACGGGCAAAGCACAGCCACTGATGGGGCCTATGATTTTGATCTGCTGGTTGCCGATATGGTAGCCGTGATGGATCATGTGGGCGCGGACAAGGCTGATGTGATCGGGCTGTCACTTGGGGGAATGACGGCGCTGGGTCTGGGGCTAGCGTATCCTGACCGCATTGGGCGCATGTTGATCTGTGATGCCCGCGCCGATGCGCCGCCGCCCTTTGTTCAAGGGTGGGTTGATAGGATAGCTGTGGTGCAAGAACATGGCACGGCGGCCTTGGTCGACGGCACTTTGGCGCGCTGGTTTACTGACAAATGTGGCGACGCGGTCAAACAAAAGGCTGCGGCAATGATCCGAGGAACTTCTAACCAAGGCTATATCGGTTGTGCAGGGGCCCTGATGAGGTTGGATTATCTGCGCCATTTGGCAGATATGCGCCCGCCCGTTAAGTATCTTGTCGGGGCCGAAGATATGGGTGCGCCAAAAGACGCGATGGCGGCTATGGCTGCGGCGACACCTAACGCAGAACTGATTGTTTTGAACGGTTTGGCGCATATTCCCAATATGGAAGATCCAGCTGCTTTCAACGCTGCATTGGGCAATTGGTAATGGGCGACGACGCAAATTTGCCACGTGTTGGCGTGTTGGGGCTTGGCATTATGGGCATGGCCTATGCTGCCAATTTACGCCGCGCTGGGGCCGAGGTTTGGGGCTTTGATCCTCTTGCGGAGGCACGCGCAGCGCTGGAATCGGTTGGAGGCACTGCCTGTGCATCGCCCATCGAAGTGGCGCGCGGCACCGAAATGATTTTGCTGGCTTTGCCGTCTGCCAATGTTCTTGAGGCGTTGGTCAGCGAAATATTGCCCCATCTGCACGCAAACCATGTCTTGGCGGAAATGAGCACGCTTCCCCTGTCGGCCAAAGAGGCTGCTCGCGCGCAATGTGCAACGCGCGGAGCTGTATTGCTAGATTGCCCTGTATCTGGAACGGGGGCGCAAGCCCAGAAGGGCGATCTTGTGGTATTTGCCAGCGGCGCACAGGCAGATGTAGCGCGGTTAAACCCTGTCTTTGCAGCCCTAGCCCGCGATATTCGCCATGTTGGGCCCTTTGGTGCGGGGATGAAGCTGAAACTTGTCGCTAACCTTTTGGTAACGATTCACAATCTGGCTGCTGCCGAAGCCCTGTTGATGGCGCAGAAATCGGGTCTTGATCTGGATATGGTCTTTGATGCGATCCGATCAGGCGCTGGCAATTCGCGTATGTTCGAAGTGCGTGGCCCGATGATGATTGCGGGCCAATACACGCCCGCCACGATGAAAATGGATGTTTATCAAAAAGATCTGGCCTTGATCATGGAACATTCCCGCGATTTGGGCATCCCTGTGCCCTTAATGGCCGCCAGTCTGCCAATTTATGCCGCAGCTTTGACCCAAGGGCGCGACAAAGAAGATACAGCGGCACTTTTTGCAGTGCTGCAGCAAATGACTGCAGAGGATGCAGCATGACGGTAACATTGGCCGAGGCCGAACGAATTGCAGACGGCACTTTGGCCGCAGGGCACAGCAAAGGCGCGCAACCTTTGACCGTGGTTGTACTGGATGCGGGCGGCCATATTGTTGTGGTCAAACGCGCCGATGACAGTGGAATTTTGCGTGTCGAGATCGCCTTTGGCAAAGCATGGGGCGCATTGGGAATGGGCTTGCCAAGCCGTACCCTATTTGCGCGTGCCGCAGACAATCCGAACTTCTTTACGGCGCTTGCAGCCGCCTCGGGTGGGCGCGTGGTGCCCAATCCGGGCGGTGTGTTGTTGCGTGGCGCTGGCGGGCGGATCATCGGCGCGGTGGGGGTCAGCGGCGACACTGGCGATATGGACGAAGACTGCGCGATGGAAGGGATCACGCAGGCGGGATTGACAGGGGATTGTGGCAAGAAATGACGGGATCTTTGGCTGGAAAACATGCGCTTGTCACCGGCGCTGGGCGCGGCATTGGACGGGCGATTGCGCTTGGCTTGGCCGCCCAAGGCGCGCGGGTTACAGCCGTTGCGCGCACGCTTGCCGATCTGCAAAGCCTTGCGTCTGAGGCTGAAAATATTACCCCAATGGTGGGCGATGTTCTAAATGCAGATTTGCATACCGCCATCGCGTCGATGACGGATCTGGATATTTTGGTCAATAATGCGGGCGGTAACCGACCCATGATGATGGTCGATGTTGATCCTGACACGTTAGACCATCTCATCGGGTTGAACATTCGCGCAGCTTACCAAATTGCCCAAGCAGGGGCACGTTCAATGACGCGCGTCGGGCGCGGGGTGATTATCAACATGTCCTCCCAAATGGGGCACGTTGGTGCGCCGAAACGCACAGTTTATTGCATGTCAAAACATGCGATTGAAGGGCTGACCAAAGCGATGGCGGTCGAACTGGCACCCATCGGGATTAGGGTAGTAGCGGTTGCGCCAACCTTTGTTTTAACGCCGATGACAGAACCCATGATGGCCGATCCTGTCTTTCGCGACAGTGTTTTGGATATGATTCCCATGCGCCAATTGGCAACGCCCGAAGATGTTGCGGCGGCGGTTGTATTTTTAGCCTCGGATGGGGCGCGGATGATTACGGGGGACAGCCTCCGCATCGATGGCGGCTGGACAGCACGATAAAAGGGGATAATACGATGATACGCCATTTAAAGACTGCCCTTCGCGCGGATACACGCGCCGAAACGGATTTAGCCGTTCGCCGCACCGTCGAAGAGACTTTGGCAAAAATTGGTGCGGGCGGTGATGGGGCTGTGCGGGCACTGTCCAAACAGTTTGATGGATGGGAGCCAGCCAATTTTCGGCTGTCGTTGTCAGAGATTGAGGCTGCCTTGTCCAAGGTGTCGCAGCGCGATCTAGACGATATCGGCTTTGCCCAAGAGCAGGTGCGTAACTTTGCCCGCCATCAACGTGCTTCGATCCATGATCTTGAAGTGGAAACGATGCCTGGTGTCGTCTTGGGTCACCGTAATATCCCTGTGAATTCGGTGGGTTGCTACGTGCCTGGGGGTAAATATCCTATGGTCGCATCGGCGCATATGTCAGTGGTGACGGCAAAAGTGGCGGGGGTTGCGCGGGTTATTGCCGCAGCCCCGCCATTTATGGGGGCGCCCCATCCTGCCATCGTAGCGGCCATGCATCTTGCTGGCGCAGATGAGATTTATGTTTTGGGCGGAATGCAGGCAGTTGGCGCAATGGCGCTGGGGACAGAAACCATCGCACCCGTGGATATGTTGGTCGGCCCTGGCAATGCGTATGTCGCCGAAGCGAAACGCCAGCTTTACGGCCGTGTCGGGATAGATTTGTTTGCGGGGCCGACGGAAACTATGATCATTGCCGACGATAGCGCGGACGCGGAAATATGCGCTACCGATCTTTTGGGGCAGGCCGAACATGGGCCGACCAGTCCGTGTATCTTGCTGACAAACAGTGAAACTTTGGCCCACGCGACCATTGCCGAGGTGGAAAGGCTTTTGAAAATCTTACCAACTGCGGGCATCGCGGCGCAATCTTGGGCGGATTTTGGCGAAGTGATTGTTTGCGACACTATTGATGAAATGGTCGCCGAGGCCGACCGCATTGCCTCTGAACATGTCCAAGTGATGACCCGCGACCCAGATTATTTCTTAGAACATATGACCAATTATGGTGCCTTGTTCTTAGGCGCACGCACCAATGTTGCCTTTGGCGACAAGGTGATTGGAACAAACCATACTTTGCCGACCCGTGGGGCAGCGCGTTACACGGGCGGGCTTTGGGTGGGCAAGTTTTTGAAAACCTGCACTTATCAGCGCGTCACGACCGATGAAGCCAGCGCGCGGGTGGGCGAAGTTTGTTCGCGTCTTTGTATGCTTGAGGGGTTTGTCGGTCATGCCGAACAGGCCAATGTGCGTGTCCGCCGTTATGGCGGGCGCAATGTGGCTTATGGCGCAGCGGCAGAATAAGGGAGTGATACAAAGATGCTAAATGCAGCAATTATCGGCCTTGGTTGGTGGGGCAAAACCATCACAGAACGCATGCAAATCTCAACCGAAATGCGGATCGCACGAGCGGTGGATTTATATCCCGAAAATCAGGGCGAATACACAGCGAAATATGGCGTGCCAGTGACCGCCGATTATGCAGAGGTCTTGGCTGACCCAAAAATCGATGCGGTTATCTTAACCACCCCCAACAGCCTGCATACGCGGCAAATTGCCCAAGCGGCGCATGCTGGAAAGCATGTGTTTTGCGAAAAGCCGCTTGCGCTAAATGTCGTTGAAGCGCGCGAGTCTGTGCAGCTTTGTAAAGAAAAAGGCGTCATCCTTGGCATGGGCCATGAGCGGCGATTTGAACTGGCCATGCTTGAGGTCGAACGCATGGTACGCGCGGGCGAATTGGGCGAAATCATGCATGCCGAAGGCAACTTTAGCCATGACAAGTTAATTAATGTTCCCGTCACTGACTGGCGGCGCAGCGCCACCGAAAGTCCTGCCGCTGGCTATACCGCGATGGGCATTCATCTGTCCGACGCCTTTGTGAACCTATTTGGCCCCGCATCTGAAGTGCAAGCCATGACAGCAAAACGGGTTCTTCCGGGGGACAACGGCGATGTGGTTTCTGCTCTGATCCGCTTTCATTCGGGGCCCACTGCCTATTTGAACGCCGTGCTTTATACGCCGCTTTATCTGCGCTTCACTGTCTTTGGAACCAAAGCATGGGCTGAATATCGCAATGAAACCCATCCAGACACGCCTGGTCCGTCCACCTTAACCATCCAAATCACAGGGCAACCCGCGCGCGTTATTACCTATGACTGGACAGATTCTGTACGCGCCAATTTAGATTTGTTTGCCCAAGCAGCCAAAGGGCGTGCGACCTATACATTTACCGCCGAACAATTAGTTGGAAACATCGCTATTCTAGAGGCGATCGTTGCTTCGGCGGCGGGTGGCGGCACGATTAGTCTGAAAAAAGATGGTACTTTATGACGGAATTGAAGGCCAGATTAAAAGGTGGGTCTGCACAGATGCAGTGCAAACTTGGCTATCAGAAAGTTGACCCGATTGCGCGGTTGTTTGCAGCATTGCGCGCGCGAACAACACATACCGTCGGATAAGCGCAGCCAATAACAACGGCTAACGGGATTGGAAGTAACAGGGAAATTAAGATGGCAAAGCCAATGGAAGATTCGACAGCAAGCACACAAGCCAAGACCGTGATCGAAGGGCGGGGCGTGGGCAAAACCTTTGGCGGCGGGGCTGTGATTGCCCTTGAAGGGGCGAGTTTTTCAATCGCCGAGGGGTCTTTCGTATCACTTGTCGGCCCCTCTGGATGTGGCAAATCCACCCTTTTGAGGTTGATCGCGGGTTTGATTGATCGCACATCAGGCAGCCTTACAGTGCATGGGCGCGATATAACGGGCCCCCACACCGATGTCGGTATGATGTTTCAACGCGCGACGCTGCTGGAATGGCGCACGGCAATTGAAAACGTTCTTCTTCCAATTGAAATTCAGCGCAGCGTCACGCCTGCCGACAAGGCACGCGCAGCGGAATTGCTCGCGATGGTCGGGCTTAAGGATTTCGCTTTTTCCTTTCCAAGCCAATTGTCGGGCGGGATGCAACAGCGGGTAGCTTTGGCGCGTTTGTTGCAAACAGGGGCCGATATTCTGCTTTTGGATGAACCCTTTGGTGCGTTGGATGAATTCACCCGCGAAAGGTTGAATTTGGAACTGATGCGCATTGTGAGCGAGGTGGGGGCCACCACATTATTCGTTACCCATAATATTCTTGAGGCGATCTTTCTGGCCGATGAAGTTATGGTGATGACCCCCCGTCCAGGCCGTCTGGCGCGCATGGTGCATGTTCCCTTTGCCCGGCCACGCAGTCCTGAACTGACCTTAACCCCCGAATTTAACGCACTTGTCGCCGAAGTCCGCGATATTTTGGGAACGCATTGATGACTGACATCGTCAAAGCAGCGCCAGGCCGAGGGCCAAATACAGAGCAAATCGTAGTTCATTCTACGATACTTTTGGCCCTGATCCTATCATGGGAGTTGGGGGCACAAATGGGCTGGTTGGACGAGTTGTTCTTTCCAGCGCCAAGTGCGATTGTAACGTCGTTTTGGCGTATTTATGTCAGCCAAGGCAACATTTGGTATCATCTTTACGTCTCGCTTGGGCTGGTTTTCGCGGGATTCACTGCGGGGTCAATTCTTGGGGTCGGCTTGGGAGCCGTGGTTGGGATGAACGCCACCGTGCGACGGTTTTTGCAACCCTATGTTATCGTGCTAGAGGCTACACCGCGTATCGCGGTTGCGCCCTTGCTGATTGCTGCATTGGGGTTTGGCGTTACATCCAAAATCGCAATCATAATGTTGGTTTGCTTTTTCGCGCCGTTTATCAACACTTTGTCGGGTGTGATTAATGTGGATCGCGACCGCTTTGAATTGATGCGCTCTTTAGGCGCAAGCAAAGTCCAAGTGCTGCGCAAATTGGTTTTACCTGAAGCCGTGCCAGTGATCATGGCGGGCGAGCGGTTGGCGTTGACCTCGGCCTTGTCGGGGGTTTTGGTGGCTGAATTCATCCAGCGCGACCAAGGGATTGGCACATTGATCCTGACTTATACGCGCAACTTGAATATGGCATCCGCTTTTGCCTGTATCTTTACCCTGACGCTGATTGGCTTCTTGATTTTTAAGGGTATGGAGCGTTTGGACCACCGCATCGCTTATTGGAAAAATGAGGCGGGTCTGCGCCGTGTAGGGGCAAAACGTGCCCGCGCATGGGCCGCCGAACAGGGGGGACTCGTTCATGCGTGATCATAAAAATTGGATATTTTGGATCCTACGCGCTGCGCCGCATCTGCTGTTGCTGGCGGCTATTTTGGGCGCATGGGAAAGCGCCGTGGCTACAGGGCTGATTACAACAATCATGATCCCCAGACCCAGTGCTATTGGTGGCGCTATCATTGAACTTTATGTGACCAAAGGCACAATCTATGAGCATTTCTTTATCACCCTAACCGAGGCTGTGGTGGGATTTGGCATTGGGGCAGCCGTGGCGATTGCTTTGGCAGTTTCGTCATCCTTGTCGGAAACCTTTGGCCGATATGTCTCTCCCTATGCTGTGGTGCTAAACGTCACACCCGGAATTGCACTGACGCCGATCATCATCGCTTGGTTTGGTTATGGGATGGGATCAAAAATTGCACTGGCGGCGGTGATCTGCTTTTTTCCGATTTTTGTGAACACGCTGACGGGGTTGCGTCAGACTGATGACGATCGTGAAGAATTGTTCAGATCATTTGGCGCAAGCCAGCGTCAGGTGTTTTTGCAACTGCGGGTACCTGCGGCGCTGCCTTTGATGTTTGCTGGGCTGAAAATTGGTCTGACCACAGCGCTGATTGGTGCGGTTGTTGCAGAGTTTGCCCAAGCAACAGCAGGCGTTGGCGTTTTGATGAGCCGCTTTTCCTTTGCTTTGAATATGGCCTCGTCTTTGGCAACTTTGCTGAGCATGACGCTGATAGGCCTTTTGCTGTTTTACACGATGGAATTCCTAGACGACAGGATTGTGTTCTGGCGGCGGGAAGCGCGCATGGCAGCGGTTTCGCGGGCCCGCGCGCGCGCTTGGAAATCAGGCGCAGCA